>CALIJD010000246.1 GCA_938017885.1 uncultured Granulicatella sp. | reverse complement strand
ACAAAGTTGACATGGTTGACGATGAAGAATTATTAGAATTAGTAGAAATGGAAGTTCGTGACTTATTATCAGAATACGATTTCCCAGGCGATGACACTCCAGTTGTTGCAGGTTCTGCTTTACGCGCTTTAGAAGGCGACGCTTCATACGAAGAAAAAATCTTAGAATTAATGGCTGCTGTTGACGAATACATTCCAACTCCAGAACGTGACGTTGACAAACCATTCATGATGCCAGTTGAAGACGTGTTCTCAATCACAGGTCGTGGTACAGTTGCTACAGGTCGTGTTGAACGTGGACAAGTTCGTGTTGGTGACGAAGTTGAAATCGTTGGTATTTCTGAAGAAACTTCTAAAACTACTGTAACTGGTGTTGAAATGTTCCGTAAATTGTTAGACTACGCTGAAGCAGGGGATAACATTGGTACATTATTACGTGGTGTTACACGTGACAACATCGAACGTGGACAAGTTCTTGCTAAACCAGGAACAATCACTCCACATACTAAATTCAAAGCTGAAGTTTACGTATTAACTAAAGAAGAAGGTGGACGTCATACTCCATTCTTCTCAAACTACCGTCCTCAATTCTACTTCCGTACAACAGACATCACTGGTGTTTGTGTGTTACCAGAAGGCGTTGAAATGGTAATGCCTGGTGATAACGTAACTATGGAAGTTGAATTAATTCACCCAGTAGCGATCGAAGCTGGTACTAAGTTCTCTATCCGTGAAGGTGGACGTACTGTAGGTGCTGGTTCAGTAGCTTCTATCGAAAAATAATTTTTCTAAATTAAATTTTCAAGACTATCCTTTATGGATAGTCTTTTTTTATTAAAATTTTTTAAAAATAAAATGTCAGACAATTGGAAGCGAATTGCAAAATTCACATAAGAAGTTTAAAAACGTTGATTTGACGGTGTTTGTAAAGGTTTTAAAGCAAAATGAAACACACGGGCGCGTGTGCATAAATAAATGTTGTTAAATCAACGGTTTTCGCTTGCAATCAAAAAGAGAATCTTGTATACTATTAAAAGTGCCGCAGAGGAATGTAAATTCTAAAGCAGCATACCCCCTCTTAAAATAAGAAGGGGAGCTATGAAACGAGAGGTTGCGACACGCCCGGACGCTTTGCCACGAAAGGGTTAAGTCGGAAATTCGCGTGGAGCTAGTCTTATGACAACATTAGACGAAGGAGGAAAGACAATGGCAAAACAAAAAATCCGTATCCGTTTGAAAGCTTACGAACATCGTGCGCTTGATCAATCAGCGGAAAAAATCGTAGAAACAGCAAAAAGAACTGGTGCTAGCGTAGCTGGTCCAATTCCGTTGCCAACAGAAAGATCGCTTTACACAGTTATTCGTGCGACTCACAAATATAAAGATTCTCGCGAACAATTTGAAATGCGTACACACAAGCGTTTGATCGACATCGTTAATCCAACGCCAAAAACTGTTGATGCCTTAATGAAGCTTGATTTGCCAAGCGGCGTTGACATCGAAATCAAATTATAATAAATAGAAAAATGGAGGTGTAACCATGACCAAAGGAATCTTAGGCAAAAAAGTAGGGATGACTCAATACTTTACAGAAGCAGGTGAACTTATTCCTGTAACAGTAGTTGAAGTAACTCCAAACGTTGTTCTTCAATTAAAAACAATCGAAAACGACGGTTACGAAGCTGTTCAATTAGGTTTCGACGACTTACGTGAAGTTTTATCAAATCGCCCTGCTAAAGGTCATGTAGCAAAAGCAAATGCTACTCCTAAGCGCTTCATTCGTGAATTCAACAATGTCGAGCTTAGCGAGTACGAAGTAGGACAAGAAATTACAGTTGATGTATTCAAAGCAGGAGACATCGTTGACGTAACAGGTACATCTAAAGGGAAAGGTTTCCAAGGTGCTATCAAACGTCATGGACAATCTCGCGGACCAATGGCACACGGTTCTCGTTACCACCGTCGTCCCGGTTCAATGGGTGGAGCATCATTCCCATCACGTGTTTTCAAAGGTAAAGCATTACCTGGACAAATGGGTGGCGACCGTATCACTATTCAAAACTTAGAAGTAGTGAAAGTTGATGCAGAACGCAATGTAATCTTAATCAAAGGTAATGTACCTGGATCTAAGAAATCATTAGTAGAAATTAAAACAGCAATTAAATCTAAATAATAAATAGGGAAGGAGGAACGAGAGAATGACAAAAGTTACATTATTTAAACAAGATGGAACAACAAACGGAGAAATCGAATTAAACTCAGATATCTTCGGAATTGAACCAAATGAAAATGTAGTATTCGACGCAGTAATCATGCAACGCTCTTCATTACGTCAAGGAACACACGCTGTTAAAAACCGTAGTGCAGTAAGCGGAGGCGGCCGTAAACCATGGCGCCAAAAAGGAACTGGTCGTGCTCGTCAAGGATCAATCCGTTCACCACAATGGCGTGGCGGAGGTATTGTATTCGGACCAACACCTCGTTCATATAGTTACAAATTACCTAAAAAAGTACGTCGCTTAGCGATTAAATCAGTATTATCACAAAAAGTATTGGATAACAAGCTTGTTGTAGTGGAAGCATTACAATTTGACGCACCAAAAACAAAAGAGTTTGCACAAGTATTGTCTAACTTAAACGTAGATACAAAAGTGTTAGTAGTTGTAGAATCTTCAAACGATTTCGCATTATTATCAGCTCGTAACATTCCAAACGTAACAATCGTTGACGAAACAGATGTTACTGTATTAGACGTTGTAAACAACGACAAACTATTATTCACAAAAGCAGCTCTTTCTAAAGTAGAGGAGGGACTTCAATAATGGATGCACGTGACGTAATCAAACGCCCTATCATTACTGAAGCTTCAATGCTTGCTACTGACGAAAAGAAATACACTTTTGAAGTTGATGTACGTGCTAACAAAATTCAAGTACGTCAAGCCGTAGAAGAAATTTTTGGTGTTAAAGTTGAAAAAGTTAACATCTTAAACGTACGCGCTAAATTCAAACGTGTTGGCCGCTACGGTGGTTACACTAACAAACGTCGTAAAGCAATTGTGAAGCTTACAAAAGATTCAAAAGATATTCAATTATTCGCTGAAGAAGCTTAATCTTCAGAATGAAAAACTACTATAATAATAGGAGGAAATAGACGTGGCGATTAAAAAATATAATCCAACCTCAAACGGCCGTCGTAATATGACAGGTTATGACTTCAGCGAAATTACAAAGTCAACACCAGAAAAAACTTTGTTGGAATCATCAAAAAACAACGCTGGTCGTAACAGCCAAGGTAAAATCACTGTACGTCACCAAGGTGGCGGACACAAACGTGCTTACCGTGTGATCGACTTCAAACGTAACAAAGATAACGTTGAAGGTATCGTTCACTCAATCGAGTACGATCCAAACCGTACAGCAAACATTGCATTAATTCACTATGTAGATGGTGTTAAAGCATATATCATTGCTCCAAAAGGTTTACAAGTAGGACAACGTATCGAATCAGGAGAACATGCTGATATTAAAGTAGGTAATGCTTTACCATTAGCAAACATTCCAGTTGGTACTGTAATCCACAACATTGAAACAAAACCAGGTAAAGGCGGACAATTAGTTCGTTCAGCTGGTACAAGTGCACAAGTACTTGGTCAAGAAGGTAAATACACTTTAGTTCGTTTGAACTCTGGTGAAGTTCGTATGATTCTTTCAACTTGCCGCGCTACAGTTGGTACAGTTGGTAATGAACAACACGAATTAATTAACTTCGGTAAAGCAGGACGTTCTCGTTGGAAACGTAAACGCCCAACAGTTCGTGGTTCTGTAATGAACCCTAACGATCACCCACACGGTGGTG
>CALIJD010000245.1 GCA_938017885.1 uncultured Granulicatella sp. | reverse complement strand
AGAGATAACTCTAATATAACACCATTTAAAACTTCATGCTAAGAAAATAATTCAATTGAATTATTTTTTAACTGCATCTTTAAGAGCTTTACCAGCTTTGAATGCTGGAACTTTAGAAGCTTTGATTTTAATTTCTTTACCTGTTTGAGGGTTACGTCCTTTACGAGCAGCGCGTTCGCGAACTTCAAAGTTACCAAATCCGATAACTTGAACTTTTTCACCTGCTTTTAAAGCCTCTTGAATTGTTTCGAATAAAGCTTCAACTGTTGCTGAAACATCTTTCTTTGTTAATTGCGTTTTTTTAGCAACGCGATCTACTAATTCTGCTTTGTTAGCCATTTTAGTTTCACCTCCATCAAATAAGAATTTCTATCAGATTTTGTTGAGTGGTCCAACTAATCTGGAAATCTAAATAGTTTTGATTTCTTCTAAAGTATAACATTCTAAGTGAATAGTTTCAATGGTTTATATCGTCTTTTATAAGATAGATATGATTTTTTTTACTTTCTTTGACGGGTTATCATATGAATTGGAGTCCCTTCAAAACCGAAAGCTGAACGAATTCTATTTTCTAAGAATCTCTCATATGAGAAATGCATCAATTCTACATCATTAACAAAGGTAACAAACGTAGGTGGTTGAATCGCTACTTGTGTCATATAGTAAATCTTCAATCGGTTTCCTTTATCCGTTGGAGTTGGATTCATCGCAATTGCATCCATTAAAACATCGTTTAGTACTGAAGATGAAATACGACGAGAACGAACTTCATGAATCTCTTTTAGAATTGGTGGAATTTTTGAAAGACGTTGTTTAGTCTTCGCAGATACGAAAATAATTGGAGCATAAGATAAGTATAAGAATTCTTGACGTATCTTATCTTCAAACTCTTTATATGTCGAATTATCTTTTTCAAGAGTGTCCCATTTATTGACTAAGATAACAACACCTTTACCAGCTTCATGAGCATATCCTGCAATCTTCTTATCTTGTTCTTGAATACCTTCTTCAGCATTCAAGACCACACAAACAATGTCGCTTCGTTCAATTGCTCTTAAGGCACGTAGGACACTATATTTTTCAGTTGATTCAAAGACACGACCTTTCTTACGAATCCCAGCAGTATCAATCATCTTGAAGACGGTACCTTCTTCATCTTCAAATGTCGTATCAATCGCATCACGAGTCGTTCCCGCAACATTAGATACAATCACTCGCTCTTCTCCTAGCATCGCATTCACTAAACTTGATTTTCCTACGTTTGGACGACCGATAAAACTAAACTTAATAACGTCTTTATCCTCTTCATCGTCCTTATCTTCAGGGAAAGCTTTAACAGCTGCATCTAATAAGTCCCCAAGACCTAATCCATGACTCCCTGAGATTGGGAATGGTTCGCCAAATCCTAACGCATAGAAATCAAAAATTTCTGAGCGTAATTCTGGGTTATCCACTTTGTTAACAGCAAGTAAAACTGGCTTGTTCGTACGATAGAGTAATTTCGCAATGTGTTCATCAGTCGTTGTCACTCCCTCTTTCACACTTGTAAGGAAGATAATCACATCTGCTTCTTCCATTGCAATTTCTGCTTGCATACGGATGTTTGACATAAACGGTTCATCCGTAATGTCAATTCCACCTGTATCAATAATATTAAATGAGTGCCCTAACCACTCACCTTCAGAATAGATACGGTCACGAGTGACTCCGGCAATATCTTCTACGATAGAGATACGTTCACCGACAATACGGTTAAAAATTGTAGACTTCCCAACGTTTGGTCTTCCTACAACGGCAATAACTGGTGTTGACATACTATTCCTCCTTTTTCTCTAATTCTATCATAAAAATAGTCTGGAACCAGTCCAGACTATTTCCACTTAACTTTTATTTGAATATTATTCTTCAACTTTAAGTTCAGAAAGTTGGTCACCTAAACGATCTGCTAAAGAAAATGAAACATCTTCTTCAGGAAGTTCGTATGTTTCTTCAACTACTTCCACAACTTCTTCTTTTTCAGGTTTTGGAGCTTCTTGTAAAGCTTTAATACTTAAAGAAATACGTTGTTGTTCTGGATGAACTTCAAGAACTTTTACTTGAACCTCTTGACCTTCTTTAAGAACTTCGTGTGGTGTTGCAATATGTTGGTGAGCGATTTGAGAGATGTGAACTAATCCTTCTACTCCAGGGAATAATTCAACGAATGCTCCGAAAGTAGTTAGACGTTTTACTAAACCATCTAATACTGAACCAACTGCTGCACGTTCTTCAATGTTATCCCATGGTCCTGCTAATGTATCTTTGATTGATAATGATACACGTCCGCTTTCTGGATCTACTGAAATAACTTTTGCTTGAACTTCTTCGCCAACTTGTAATTTGTCGCTTGCTTTTGCAACATGCTCGTGAGAGATTTGTGAAATATGAACTAATCCGTCCACTCCACCTAAGTCGATAAACGCACCGAAGTTTGTTAATCGAGCAACTTTACCAGTCACTACAGAACCTTCTTGAATTGATTCAAATACAGCTGCACGCTTAGCTGCTTTTTCAGCTGCAACTAAGTTTCTACGTGATAAGATTAAACGATTTTCGCTTGGTTCGATTTCAACGATTTCAAAAGCTAATGTTTGCCCTTTGAATTGAGCTAAGTTATCAACATAGTGGTCTGATACCATTGAAGCCGGTACGAAAGCACGAACTCCTGCATCCACTACTAAACCACCTTTAACAGCATCCACAACTGGAGCTTCGATGATTTCTTTGTTATCGAATTTAGCTTGAATTTCTTCCCAAACTTTACGTGCATCTACACGTTTTTTAGAAAGTAAGAAACTTCCATTTTCTTTATCTTTGATTTGTTTGATGACTACTAAATCAACGACATCTCCTACTGATAAAACGTCTTCTACACGTTCCACTGGTGATGTTGATAATTCATTGAAAGGAATAACCCCTTCAACTCCTCCACCGATAATTCCTACGATGGCTTGTTTATCTTGTAGAGTTAATACTTCACCTTGTACTAAATCTCCGATTTGAATATCTTTAACGATATCTAGCGCATCTTGCATTGTTTGTAATTCTGACATGTGACTTCCTCCTAGCGCGACAATTCATGCGAACGCAAAGTTTACTTTTTGTGTAAAATCAAACTTTTTATCCATTTACAATCATACCACTAAATGAAAACGAATTCTAGTGTTTTTGTGTAAAATCTGGTTAATTCGTTAACTTTTCTTGGATAAGATTCGTAATTTTAGAAACAACTTCTTGAATTGATAGGCTTGTTGTATCGATTTCAATTGCATCATCCGCTTTTTTCAAAGGAGACTCTTTACGAGTACTATCTAAATAGTCACGGTGAGCAATTTCTTCTTCTAGCTTTTCAAGAGATAATTCAATACCCTTCTCTTGGTTTTCTTTGAAACGGCGTAATGCACGTTCTTTAACTGAAGCTACTAAGAAAATTTTCAAATCAGCATTTGGAAGTACTACGGTTCCAATATCTCTTCCATCCATAATAATGGAATGATTTTCGGCAATTTCCCTTTGCATTTGAACAAGTTTTTCTCTTACTGATTTAATCGCTGAAACTTCAGATACATTCCTTGTAACTTCAAGCTCACGAATCTCATGTGTAACATCTTCACCATTCAAGAAGACGAGTTGGCCTTCATTCGTATTGCTAAAACTAATCACTAAATTCTCTAATAAATCTTTAATTGCTTCAGCATCCTCTACTGCAATATTATTTCTTAAAAAAGCCAATGTTGTTGCACGATACATTGCACCCGTATCTAAATATAGAAAATTCGTTTCTTTAGCAATCAATTTTGAAATCGTACTTTTTCCAGA
>CALIJD010000244.1 GCA_938017885.1 uncultured Granulicatella sp. | reverse complement strand
GAGTTAGCTTTAATTGCAGTCATCGGAATTCTAATACTGGCTGGTTCTAAGATTTCTGACTTACAGTCTTCTAAAAACTCAGAAAACCAATACTCCGGAGCTCTTCGTTTTGTTGAAACGATTGCAGCTGATTTACATGTGAATAAAGAAGACATTTATATTAATACGGAAGCTGCAAAAGATGGTGCCATTGTAAAAGTTGGCGATCAATTCTATCGCGTACTAACAGGGGATAGCCCTGATCATTACCTACTTGAAAAAATCGAAGTACATAATCCAAAAGTGACAATTAAGGAGGCTGAATAAGTTGAACTTTTCATATATCGATGTCGCAATCAAACTTGCACTTGGTCTATTATCATTAATTGTTGTTATTAACTATACAGGAAAAGGTAATCTGGCTCCTACATCTGCCAGTGACCAAGTTCAAAACTATGTTCTCGGGGGAATTATCGGGGGTGTGATTTACAATCCATCCATCACAATCCTACAATACTGCATCATTCTATTAATATGGTTTGCTTTAGTATTGTCTCTGCGTTGGGTAAAAACAAATAACAGCAAAGTGAAAAAAATGATAGACGGGGAACCATTGCAATTAATTAAACGAGGAAAAATTGATGTGGAAAATGTTCGCCTAGCCGGTCTAACGGCACAAGAAGTAGCCTTTAAATTACGTGCACAAGGCGTCTACTCCATTCATGATGTAAAAAGTGCCATTTTAGAGCAAAATGGACAATTAATTCTTACAAAATCTGGAGAAGAAAATCCAAAATATCCCCTCATTACAGATGGAGTTATTCAACATAACATTTTAGAAGTTATTGATAAAACAGAAGAATGGGTGATGGAACAACTTGCTGCTCAAGATATTCAAGATCCTTCTGAAGTATTCCTTGCAGAATACAATAACGGTCAATTGACGATTGTAAAATATTAATCGAAGTTAACAAAAAAAGCGCCTTTTACAAGGCGCTTTTTGTTGCATTAATCTGTTAGATTTTCAACAAAGCGTTGGAAAATCGTTAATAGAATGCTCACCACTAAGGTAATCAGCGGACTTGAAAATGAGAATCCCGGTCCGACAAACCATGATGTAATACTTAACATCATCGCATTTAACACAAAGCTAAAGCATCCAAACGTTACAATCGTTACTGGCAATGTTAAAAGGAATAAAATCGGTTTAACAAATAAGTTTAGTACCGCAAGAACGATACTTGCAATAAGCGCTGCTACCCAGTTTGTAACGATAAATTGTGGAACAAACCATGCAATTACCAAAAATCCTAATGTATTAATGGCAATTTTTTTAGTAAATGACACTAAAAATCACTCCAATCATCATTATCCTCATCTTCTACTTTTCGAGCAGTTTTACGAGGACGATTATTTCTAGAAGTATAGTAGTAAGTATCTTGTCGATTGTGACGACGATACTCAGAACCCCCTTCTGGAATTATGATAGCAAGTAATATATAGAGGAAGATTGGAAAACCTGTCCAACAAAAAATCAAGAATAGAACACGAACAATTGTTGGATCTACTTCAAAGTATTCTGCAATTCCTCCCATTACTCCACAAAAAATTCGGTTATTTCTGGATCTTCTCAACTTTTTCATTTTATTTATCCCTCTTTCTTACTATCTGTCTTTGATTGTAGCTGATTTACATGAATATTACCAGTTGTTGTTTCTGCAACTACTTGTGGCATAAATTCTTTTTGCTTACAAATCACTGCTGTTCTTTCTGTTAAATCTTTTCTTTGTTTAATGACTTCAAAGATCGTTTCATCAAAGTGGAGACTTCCTAGAGATGTTTCTAAATTCGCTTCTAATCCTAATTCTTCGGCTAAAATAATTTTTACATTCCCATTCGCTGTCTCAACATCCACTTTTTTCGTTTGTGGACTAGTAATTTCTACTTTAATATTACCATTTACCGTTTCAAATTTTGCCCCACGGAAATCTCCTTCTAAGCTAATATTTCCGTTTACCGTTTCAGACACGATATCTTTAAAATTTAATTGTTCATATTTTAGATTCCCGTTGACAATTTCAGACTCTAACAGAACCCCTGTGACATCTTTTAGGAAAATATTTCCGTTATTACTTTCTAGATAGAAATCTTTACCCTTTAATTCTTTTAGATGAATCGTTGTATTTAAGCCTTTCATCGAAACATAATCATATTCTTTTTCTGGTAACGAGATGGTCCAATCGCAGTAAACTTGTTTACTCAAGCTCTTAATAAAGATAGTATCTTCCTCTACTTCAACTTTTACACGGTCTCTAATATACGATTCCGCATCGAAATACTCTTCATCTTGGGAAGCTACTCGGCATTCCCCTTCAATCGTCATTTCATTTCCTGGAACTGACTTCACACGGATAATTCCGTTTGCGACTTTAAAATCAAGGATACTTGCTTCATCAATGACTTGGTGGAAATGATAAGGAACTTTCTTACCATTTTTTGCTTGTGTATACGGTTTGTTGACTTCTACAGAGTTTATAACTGATTGAACAGTAGCTGCAATCGAATCTGTAAATTTGGCAGCCCATGAAGTAATACTTCCTGCTGTTCTTCTTGTCTTTTCTTCCCAGTCTGTTTCTTGCACTTTTTTCTTCGCTTTTTGAATGGTTTCTTCCCATTCTTCTTTTTTCTTTGCCTTCATTTTTTCATCAGCCATTTTCTTTTCTTGAAGCAAACTCTTATATTGATTACTTAATTGCTCCGCTTCTTCTTCCAATCGAACGAGTTCCATTTCTTCATCTACCGTTAACGATTCTAATTGGCTCGCTGTTCTGATTTCGTCGATTCGACGATCAATTTCTTTTGTTCGTTTTAAAATCGTTTGAATGGCTTCGTCTGTTTGATCACTTTCTGCTGAAAACTTAGTGAATGCACTCGCCACACCTTCCATAATGGAATCCAATTGACTTGTTGTAGGTTGTTCTTTCTCTTCTACTGCCTTATCACCCATTTTTTCTAAAAGGACCACTGCTTCTTCTGCTGAAATAATACCTTTATCTACTAGTTCTAAAATTCTATCTTTTTGATTCATCGTTTTCTTCCCCCTTAAATTTAGGTGTTTCTTGATTACATCCTTAGTGTAAAGGAAGTTAAAAATAAAAACATAGGTCCTAAGGTTGATTTTTATCCTAAACTTCTCTAAACCTAAAGTTGTATTCTAAATAAGTCTTCACTCTTTCTTTATCTTGCGCTACTGCTGTTTTGTTGATACACTTTGAATACAGTTTATAGTAGGAGTTGGAAGGAATTTGAGAAAGAAAACCATTACATTAAAATCGCACGAACGACTTGATCGACTCGAGAAAGAGAATATCGATATTATCCAAAGTCGCGAAGTGTTCTCTTTTTCTTTGGATGCAGTCCTTCTAGCAGATTTTGCAACGATCGCAGAGCGTAGAAAAGCGTCCATCGTCGACCTTTGCTCTGGTAATGGAGCGGTGGCTTTTTTACTCAGTCATAAAACCGCTAATCCTATTACCGCTGTCGAAATTCAAGAACAACTCTATGATATGGCGATGCGCACCACTCAACTAAACGGTTTAGAAGACCGCGTTACCTTTATTCATCAGGACATTCGAAAGTTAAAAGGCATTATCCCCAAAGATTCGGTCGATTACATCACTTGCAATCCACCTTATTTCAAGGTAAAAGAAACCAATCTGACAAATCTCAAGGAGGCCTATACGATTGCTCGTCATGAAGTGCACCTTCCACTAGAAGATTTACTTTCAACTATTTCTGGGCTCTTGAAGATGAAAGGAAAAGCCTATCTTGTTCATAGGCCAGATCGATTGAGTGATATCTTAACAGAAGCAAGACAGCACAGATTGGAAGCTAAACGTGTTCAATTTGTATACCCGAAAGAAGGAAAAGAAAGCAATATTGTCCTTATTGAATTAATGAAGGACGGTCTTCCAGGCGGACTCAAGGTACTTCCACCGATTACCGTTTTTAATGAGCAACAAGAATATACTGAAAAAATCAGAAGTATCCTCTGGGGGGACAAAGCATGAGTCAATTCTTTATGTATGTCCTTCTTTGCAAGGATCAAACCTTTTATACCGGCTATACCGTTGATTTAGAGAAACGAATCGCAACCCATAATGCTGGTAAAGGAGCGAAATATACAAGAGTGAGAACCCCCGTCACACTGCTCTATGCTAAAGAATTCGCCACAAAGCAAGAAGCGATGAAAGCAGAAGCAGCGTTCAAAAAGTTCTCTCGCCCCAAAAAAGAAATATTTCTGCAAACGATTGGGGCAAGTATCACGCATCCAGTGATTATCTATTTAGAAGGAGACAAGACAGATGAGACAAAAGAGTTATCGGACTGAAGGATTTGGCAAGCTTTTCCTTGTCCCTACTCCCATTGGAAACTTAGAAGACATGACATACCGCGCTGTGAATACTCTACGCGATGTGGATTTAATTCTAGCCGAAGATACGCGTCATACACAAAAGTTACTTAACCACTTTGAAATTGAAACTCCGCAAAAGAGTTTCCATGAACATAATACGCAGGAACGCATCCCTCAAGTGATTGAGTGGCTCCAAGAAGGAAAAATGATTGCACAAGTGAGCGATGCCGGAACTCCTTCCATCAGTGATCCTGGATTTGAACTGGTTCAAGCTTGTGTCGAGGCCTCTATTCCTGTTATCCCGCTTCCGGGAGCGAATGCTGGGATTACAGCTTTAATTGCCAGTGGACTCGTCCCTCAGCCTTTTTACTTCTATGGATTCTTACCACGAAAGAAAAAAGAAAAAATCGAGGCATTAGAACAGTTACGCACTCATAGCGAAACCGTCATTTTATACGAATCACCGTTTAGACTAAAAGATACGTTTTTAGCTATCCAAAACGTGTACGGGGAAAATCAACCCGTTGTTCTCTGCCGTGAGTTAACCAAAAGTTATGAAGAGTTCATTAGAGGTACTGCTTTTGAACTTGTTCTTTTACTCCAGGAAGAAGAACTGAAAGGCGAATGTTGTATTTTGATTGGACATAAAAATCCTACTGATGTGACAACGGCACTATCTGGAAGTGCTAAAGAAAACACTCCCGATGCTTCTCTTTCGATTACTCAACAAGTGGAATGGTTTATGGAGCAGCAACAGTTATCACAAAAAGAAGCCATCAAAGCTGTTGCAAAACATCTAGGTCTCAAAAAACAAGACGTGTATAAAGAAGTTCATTCTCAGTAGAATGCTTCAATAAAAATACCGCCCAAGCACACACAACACGCTTGGGCGGTTTTTTATACTACGATAAATTTAAATACATTGAAAGCCGTCATTAGAAGAAGAACCATCATGAGTCCTAAATAAAGTCTTTCAACCGTTTCATGGGTTAATCTGGCTTGAATTTTCGTTCCAATCCAACCACCTAGCACAGCAAATATCGCAATTGCTAGAATGATGAAGGAGACAGACTGATAGTTTTCGAATTCATAAATCACTGTTGTCATCTTCATCATTTGTGCAAAGAAAATCATCACAATTGAATAGGCCGCAGCTTCTTTTGCTTTCATGGAGAAGAAGTATACCATTAAAGCAATATTGAGTGGTCCCCCTCCGATTCCTAAATAGACAGAAATGATTCCAACGCATAGACCAATAGTGATAATGGCTATTAGATTCGAAACCGTTAATGTTTGAATCTTCTCTTTGTTCAGAGTGAATAAAATAATCCCTCCTAATAACACAAACAAAATGATGGATTGAGTGATGCTGACAAATTGATTCCCCATCATTTCAACAGCTTGGAGAAAGACAATATCTCCTATTTTCCCACCGATAATGGAGCCGAATGCCAGTCCAAATACAATGTGTTTATCCACTTGAAAACCTAATTTACTTCTCTTGTAAATAGAGACTAAGCACATTGTAAAGACTGCCACCGTAGAGTACACACTAATCATACTCGTGGTGTCTATTCCCACAACATCAAAGGCAGGTTTGATGATAATCCCACCGCCTAATCCGGTTATGGCTCCAATCATTGTGGCACATAAAACAATGATGCTATAAATAATGAGTTGCATTTATTGCCCTCCGAGCGGTCGAATACATCTAAATCCTAAATGACTCGCTGTAGAATTCCAAGGAGAACCATTTCTTGCTGCAACACGGTATCGATTGCAATAAGAACAATGACATAAGAACGAGCCACCTCGAATGGCATACTCTACCTCAAGATTTAGAGGAGCTTTGGCATTTGCCTCGATATCTTCAAAAGGAATTCCACGATGGTTTCTGCACCACTCCCATACATTCCCAATCATTTGATATAAGCCGTATCCATTTGGTTCAAAACTCTTTACAGGAGCCGTTCCTAAAAAGCCATCTAGCTCACTATTTTGATTTGGAAACTCTCCTTGCCAAGTATTCGCATGGAATTTTTCGTCTTGTTCAAGCTCTTCTCCCCATGGATACTGAGTGGACGTCCCACCGCGAGCTGCATATTCCCACTGTGTTTCGGTTGGAAGCCCAGCTCCAGCCCACTCACAATAAGCCAACGCATCTTTAAGGGATACATGAACAACTGGATGATCTAATAGATTTTCAATCGATGACTCTGGTCCAAAAGGACGCTTCCAACAAGCCCCAGGAACTAATAGCCACCATGGAGAACCCGATACATGAGAATAGTCTTCTCTTTTCTCTGGAGACACCAGCAAATGAAATACGTAAGAATCCCCGAAGAGTTCTGCTGTTGTTTGATAGCCTGTCTCATCGACAAATCGTTTAAACTCTTCATTCGTTACCGTCGTCTCCGCCATTTCAAATGCTTGAACTTCTTTTGTCACGCAAGGAGATTCATGATCTTCAATAAATCCTCTATTTTCAGTATCTCCCATTTGGAAAGTGCCTGCTTTTAAAGAAATATAGTTCATGCTACTCTCCTCCCTTTAATGTAGACACAATTTTCTCTAATGGGACTGGGCAAAGTTTACCCTCTTGAACAAACCCCTCTTCTCGTCCTTCCAAATAACGAGCAAGTTTCACTTTAAATTCGTGAATCAAGGAAGTATATTTTTCTTCTGCAATCAGATTCCATTGTTCATTTGGATCTTCCGTCATATGGAATAATTGGAACTCATTTGTCACAGGGAACCAGATAAATTTCCATTCATCGGTCAAAATATATTGGCTTGAATCAACTCCTAGGCTATGTTCACCGTGGAATTCGTTTCGCCATCCTGCAAATTCACCAAATAATAATTGACGTACACTCTTTCCATCGGTTTGTACGGTATTGCCTGTTGCCAACTCGACAAGCGACGGGAATACGTCCTGAATCTTGATGAGTTGTTTAACACTCTTCTTAGTCCCAGCGATTAAGTTACCTGGGTCGAAAATGAATGCTGGAATCTTGATACTTCCTTGGTATGGATACCCTTTTCTAAATAAATAGTGTTCTCCTAACTGATCTCCGTGGTCACTCACAAACCAAAAAATCGTATTTTCTAATAAATCAAACTCTTCCACTGCTGTTAGGAAGCGGCTTAATTGATTATCGATATGGGTGATTAACGCATAATACGCAGCAATCATTCGCTTTTGAGCATCTTTAGGGATTTTACCACGTTTTGCATAGAGATTTGGAATTTTTTCTTCCAATTTTTCCCAGTTTCCAATATGTAAATCTAGGTTTTTATCCAGCTTTTGCATATATAAATCAAAGAAGTATTGAGGAGGATTTAACGGCGCATGAGGTTTCTCAAAAGACATCTTCAAGAAGAACGGAACACTTGGGTCACGTCTCTTCAAGAAACGAATGCTCTCGCTGACAATCCAATTCGTTGGATGATATTTTTCTGGCCAATCAAATGGACGAACATCCCAAGAATTGCAGTTTGCTCCATCATCAATGATATCTGCATCGCTTCCAAGTTCTTTTTTAATCCAGTCTAAATAATCACTCGAATGTTCAAACGTTTCCCCATACGCTTTATTGTACTTACGGTCGACATGTAAGTAGCCATCATGTAAGAGAACATGATCAAATCCTAATCTTTTACGACTTGGATACACATGCATTTTCCCGATACATTCCGTTTGATACCCTAAATCTTTAAAAGTTTGAGGAAGGGTATTTGTATAGTTCCAAGGAACTTCATCCTCATAACCCACTCGACCATTCGAAACTTGATCCATCCCTGTTAAAAGCGCTGCTCTAGCTGGTACACAACTCGGTACGGGTGAATAGGCATTTTCAAAGTTATAGCCCATACTCGCCATCATATCTAATGTTGGTGTAACCACTAAATCATCTTCGCGGTTGATAGACAATGCATCGGAACGCATTTGGTCCACGACAATTAAGACGACATTTGGTTTTTTATCTTGTTTTACCATTTTTTATCCTCCATCTATAAAACAAAGTCACTTCTATTATAACAAAAGAGCCTATCCTTCGACAGGCTCTCTTGATGACTTTATTGGTATTTTCTATGACTATCTTGCTTTCTTCCAAGATTTAATGTTCACCAAATAAGATTTCGGTGCAAAACATGCAATTCTCGTCATTTTCTCTACGTTTTCCATAATATAAATTACAAATATGGAACCCTTGATTATAAATATTTTCTAAATTAATCACAGATTGACTACGTTCTTTTTTCTCAACGACTTGATTTGAGATGTGCGTGCTTGAATTCATCGCATCCAAGCGATCTTTCAAGTGGTGATTTTCCATAATCAAATTATGATTTTCTTCTATGACCTTTTGTAATTCTAAAGAAATCTGCTCTAGCTCATGCAGTTGCAATAACGTTTGTTTCGTTAATTTCTCGATTCGATCATATAACTGTCTATTTGGCATTCACGCACCTCCTCTTTCTTCATTTTGGGATTTGTAAAACCCATTGTTCTAATACGGCCTGAACTCCTACATTGGATTGTATTTTGGAGAGAGCCTTTGTCATTTTTTCGTGTTCTTGAATCCATTGCTTCACACTCAGTTTTTCGGCAATAGTTCTCAGAGTCGCAATCTTATCACTTTGAATCAGTTGCCCTTCTAACCCTTGCGCACAAAGAAGTGCATCTCGTATATAGAATTGCAATAACGTTAAAAATTGCTCACTTTCCACTTTAGAAACTAACAGCGGAAGAACTTGCGATTGAATCGTAATAAAAGCCATCGCTCGATTCGTAAAGATACGAGCAAACCAATTCCAACTTTCTTGACGGATTTGTCCAAAGCTTTCACTTTCCAATAATAATAAGGCTTGATCGGCACTATTGGTCAACTGTGATACTAGCTGAGCAGTCGCATTAGAGGCCCCTTTTTCCTTTAAAAGGGCATTCACTGTGTCCTCTTGATTGGATTGAAACCTGATAATTTGACAACGAGATTGAATGGTAATGAGCACCTTACTTAATTGCTCCGTCAATAAAATAAAGTGGATGTTTCCTGTTGGTTCTTCTAAAAATTTTAGTAAACTATTGGCAGCACCTGGAGTCAATGTATCTACCGCATGAATCACACAAATAATCGCACTCGATTCCATTGCTGTTTTGGTTAATTGCGACTTTAAGGAACGGATTTGATCTACTTTGATTGTAGTCCCTTCTGGCTCCACAACAATATAATCGGGAAAGTTTCCATGCTCAATTCTAAGACAATGTTCGCAAACCTGACAAGCACCTTCTCCAACGTTTCGATTCGTACAGTTTAGTATTTTAGCAATTTCTTTCGCCATTTCTGATTTTCCAATCCCTTTTGCTCCTTCAAACAAATAGGCATGGCTGAATTGCCCATTATCAATGGTACGAATAAATGCTTCTTGCTTCTTTTTCATCTTAGAAACGTAAGAATGCGTCTACTGGTAAAACAAATACCGTAGCCCCACCTACTCGAACAGAAACAGGTGTAGCAATTGCGCTATCCAACATGCTATCAATATGAACAGGAGGAATGGTCATTTGTTCACGTGATTGGCAGTTTTCTTTAATGATGTCTAACGCTTCATCTACTCTTTCTTCTTCGATACCGATCAGGAAAGTCGTATTTCCTGCACGTAGGAATCCCCCAGTTGTTGATAAACGAGTCGCACGAATATTAGCTTGTGCGAACTCATCTCCTAATAAGTGTGCATCTTTATCTTGTACAATAGCAATTAATAATTTCATTTTTTCATTCTCCTATCTTGTAAAATAATTTGGGTAACGTTCTACTAACACTTTGAAACACTCATTAACCACTTCTTCAATCGTTTGAGTCGCATCAATGGAAACCATTCTTTCAGGATATTTCTTTAGTAATTCTAAATACCCTTCTCGAACCATCGTATGGAAACTCAAACCTTCTTGGTCTAATCGGTCAAACTGACGATTGCCTCTTGCTTTATGAATTCGCTCTAAACCAACTTCGGCAGGCACATCTAAATACAGTGTCGTACTCGGCGAAAGTCCATCTGTGGCAAATCGATTCAGTTCAGCTACTTCCTCTACTCCAATCCCACGAGCAACCCCTTGATACACTAATGAGCTATCTACAAATCGGTCACAAAATACAATGTTCCCTTTTTCCAAATTCGGTAAAATACGATCTTTTAAGTGCTGGCGGCGTCCTGCTGCATATAAAATGGCTTCTGTTCTTTCATCCATTTCGGTATTATTCACATCCAGAATCACTTTCCGAATATCTTCCGCGATACGACTTCCACCAGGCTCTCTTGTTGAAACGATATCCACTAAGGCATGTTTTTGTAACAAAGGAATCAGTTGATTGATGACTGTTGTTTTCCCAGCACCATCTGGCCCTTCCATTGTAATAAACAATCCTTCCATAGTTATCCTCCATCCCTTTCAATTTCTTCTTTTTATTATACGCTATTTTCCTCCTATAATAAACCAAATTCCCATCAGATTTCCATCCTACTTTCTTCGCAAGATACAATATTTAAAGACACTGTGATTACGAAGAGGATTTGTCGGGTTCTTATAGTAGCAGTAATGGGAATCAGGATCAAAGGTGAATGAATGGGAGTTTGGGATTTATCCCTTACTCCCATTTTGAACTTTGAAGGCGAGAGACTACAGGCTCGAACCGGTCCCCTTTATCCTCCTCCACCATCTCCCTTTCTTGGCAGGACACAATATTTAAAAGCACTGTGATTACGGAGAATCCTTGCTAGATTCATATAGTAGCAGTAAAAGGAAAAAGGATTAAAGGTGAATGAATGGGAGTTGGGGATTTATCCCTTACTCCCATTTTGAACTTTAAAGGTGAGAGACTACAGGCTCGAACCGGTCCCCTTTTACAGCTACTATAGAAGAATCTGCAAGGAATCGCAGTAATCACAAACCTTTGGTTTGCACTATTTTATTTTTAAATATTGTGT
>CALIJD010000243.1 GCA_938017885.1 uncultured Granulicatella sp. | reverse complement strand
CATCCAAAATAAATTAAGAGACTTACCACAGTCCAAAAAAGATGCACGTGCCTTTACACGTTTTATGAACTCTGCTGCGATTGAAGTAGAATTTGACAAGCAAGGTCGTGTGAATATCTCTCAAACGTTACGTGCGTATGCGGGATTAGAAAAGAATTGTCGTGTGATCGGAAACAATGATCGTATTGAGATTTGGAATGAAGAACGTTGGCAAGAATATATTGCTGAAACAGAAGAGAATTTTGAAGAATTGGCCGAAAATATGATTGATTTTGGCTTTTAGAAAGGGAAGGGACCATGTTTAAACATATCACTGTATTGCTACATGAAACGGTAGATGCATTATCCATTAAGCCAGACGGAATCTACGTAGACTGTACACTGGGTGGTGCGGGACATAGTCAATACTTACTTAGCCAATTAACTACAGGGCATCTTTATTGCTTTGATCAAGATATGCAAGCCATTCAACATGCAAAGGCTCGTCTTGCTAAAGAAGTTTCTGAAGGAAAAGTAACTTTTATTCACGCGAACTTCCGTCAGTTAAAGAAAGAACTTGGGAAACTAGGTGTTTCTAAAGTGGACGGAATTCTATACGATTTAGGAGTGTCTTCACCACAACTTGATCAGATTGAAAGAGGATTTAGTTATCATCAAAATGCAAAGCTCGATATGCGAATGGACCAAAGTGCTCCGTTAACGGCAGAAGAGATTGTAAATGAATGGAGCTATGACGAATTAGTTCGTATCTTCTATCGTTATGGAGAAGAGAAGTTCTCGAAACAAATTGCGCGTAATATTGAACGTATTCGTGCTCAACACAGAATTGAAACAACTGGAGAATTAGTGGATATCATTCGAGATAGTATTCCTGCTGCTGCAAGAAGAAAAGGCGGACATCCTGCAAAAAGAATTTTTCAAGCGATTCGTATTGCTGTGAATGATGAATTAGCAGCGATAGAAGATTCCTTGGAGCAAGCCTTCGAAGTAGTTTCAGTTGGTGGAAGAATTAGCGTTATCTCTTTCCACTCATTGGAAGACCGAATCGTGAAAACGATGTTTAAACAACAAAGTACAGTCGAAAAAACGCCAAAAAATTTACCAATCTTACCTACGGAAGAAGAAAAAGCTCCGTTTCAATTGGTGAATAAAAAACCAATTTTACCAAGTTTAGAAGAAATAACAGAAAACTCTCGTTCACAAAGTGCGAAGTTAAGAGTCATTGAGAAAATTAAAGGATAATTTAGAAAGAAGGGATTACTAGTGGCATTAGCAGAAAAATATGTAGACACGTTGAATGTGAGCGTACCTAAGCAAACGCCTCTAGTTCGTAAAGGTCAAGAAGTTACTTCAATTCCTGAAGAGAAACAAAAAGCAAACCTAATGCAAGTTTTAATTCTTTCAGGAGTAGTTTTAGCGTTCTTAGCAACAATGACAATTGTAGCTAGCATGATTGTTGCTAATAAAAACAGACAATTACAGGACATTGAATCACAGACAACACTTATTCAACGTGAAAATAATACTTTACTTCAATCAACACAAGAATTGTCTCAATACGACCGTGTCAATCGTATCGCAAATGAACAAGGCTTGAAGATGAATGAAGATAATGTTAGGAATGTTGGACGATGAAAAAAACGAATAACAATAACATTGCGAGAAATAGGCGTCGAGCGAGCTTTATTTTAATGGGACTCGCTAGTGTCTTATTTCTCATTTTTTCTGTACGTTTCTTTAGAATTATGGTTTTAGGGAATATTCATAATGTAGATTTACGAGCAGAAATTAATGATAAAATTCATCAAAAAAGGACTTTAGCGGCTAAACGTGGAACCATCTATGATGCCAGTGGAAGTCCTATTGCGGTAGATGCAACGAATTATTCTATTTATGCAGTCTTGACTGACCAATGGAGTAAAAATGCAGAAACCCCAGACTATGTAACGGATATTAACAAGACCGCTGAGGCATTATCGAGACATATTTCTCTTTCTAAAGAGGAGATTGTAAAGATTTTAAGTCAGAAAGATGTTTCTCAAGTTGAATTTGGAAATGCAGGGAAAAATCTTTCGGTTCAAGTGAAAGATAAAATTGAAGCAGAGAAGCTCCCAGGAATTAAGTTTTCAGAGAGTCCAGCAAGATATTATCCAAATGGAATTTTTGCTTCTCATTTAATCGGATATACGGATTCTGTGGAGGAAACGGTTGATCATAAAACGACTAATTCTTTAGTTGGAAAGACTGGTTTAGAAGGCCTTTATAATGAACAATTAACCGGAACGGCCGGAGAAGTAGAATATATGGTCGATGGAAATGGATATGTGATTTCAGATACTGAAAAAGTGACCAAACAACCAAAAGACGGAAAAGATATTACTTTAACATTGGATAAAAGACTTCAAACTTACTTAGAATCTTTAATCAGCGCTGCAGATAAGCAGTATCAACCTGTTCAAATGACTGCAATGCTAGTGGATCCAAAAAGTGGAAATATTGTTGCGGCAACACAACGACCAACATATAACTCTACGACAAAAGAAGGGATTGACATTCAGTGGAACAACCTTCTAACGGATCAAGCTTACGAGCCTGGATCAACCATGAAAGTTTTAGCTTTAGCTGCAGCAATTAATGAAGGAGTCTTTGATCCAAATGAAAGATATCAATCAGGAAGTGTAAAGATTTATACGGACTTAGTTAGGGATTATAATAAAGTAGGTTGGGGAAACATCACTTATTTAGAAGGATTAGCCCATTCTAGTAACGTGGCCTTTGTCCATGTGATTCAAAAGATAGGTGTCGAAAAATGGAAACAATATTTAGAAGCGTTTGGTTTTAGTAAATCTACTAATTCAGGATTTGCAAATGAAATATCTGGTTCAAATCCATTTAATTCCTATTTACAACA
>CALIJD010000242.1 GCA_938017885.1 uncultured Granulicatella sp. | reverse complement strand
ACAGCAAAAGTTACCGAGGAAGAAAAAGAAGGTGTTCCCCACCACTTACTAGATATTTGTGAGTGGGATGAACCTTTTACTGCAAGTGACTTTAAAGAGAAGGCAGAAGCAGCTATTAAAGAGATTACGAGTCGTGGGAAGCTACCGATTATTGTTGGTGGAACAGGACTCTATATTGAAGGACTCTTATATGGATTTCATTATAGTGGCGAAGGCTCAAATGATCCGGACTATCGTTTACTAAAAGAAAAGGAGCTAGAAGAAAAAGGTTCTGAAGTTCTTTGGAATGAATTAAATGCAGTAGATCCAGAAGCCGCTGCGAAGATTTCGGTCAATAATCCTAGACGCGTGATTCGTGCGCTAGAAGTGATTCATGCAACAGGTAAGAAGTTTTCCAGCTTAGAAATTCAAAAGACACCGCACTATGATGCGTTTGTGATTGGATTAAATACAGACCGAGCGCTTCTTTATGAGCGTATTAATTTACGTGTAGAACTGATGTCCCAGGCTGGCCTTGAAGAAGAAGCAAGAGATTTATATGAAAAATCAAAAGGTCTAGATATCCAATCGATTAGTGGAATTGGATATAAGGAATGGATTCCGTATTTTGAAGGGGAGCAATCTCGTGAGGCGATTATTGCGACTATTCAACAGAATTCAAGACGATACGCCAAACGTCAATTAACGTGGTTTAGAAATCGTCTTCCACAAATTCGTTGGGTGAATTTATTAGAGAATCCAAAAGAAAAAGAAGATTTAGTAGAAGAACTATCAGCTTTTGTAGAGGAGGGATAGAATGGAACAAAGAGAACGCGTATTAATCGCAAGCGTACAAACGACGCAAACAGATGAAGATTTCGCATATGCCAACCAAGAGCTTGCGCAATTAGTTGATACAGCGCAGGGGGAAGTGGTTGCTACTGTAACTCAAAAACGTGAGTCGATTAGTGGACGTACCCTTGTTGGAAAAGGGAAAGTTGAAGAAATCAGCCATCTTGTCGATGAACTAGAAGTGGACCTTGTTGTATTCTATCAATCGCTTACAGGGTCGATGGTGAAAAATCTCAATGAAACGATTAATTGTCGTATTATTGACCGTGTGCAATTGATTCTC
>CALIJD010000241.1 GCA_938017885.1 uncultured Granulicatella sp. | reverse complement strand
CCTGTACTACCTAATATAGATGCATGCCTTTGAAAAAATTTATCACCATCTAAAATTGCAGCGGCTTTATCATCGACAGAAAAACTTCCTATAATTAATTGTTTCTCCGAAGAAAC
This sequence comes from uncultured Granulicatella sp., assembly GCA_938017885.1. Lineage (GTDB taxonomy): Bacteria > Bacillota > Bacilli > Lactobacillales > Aerococcaceae > Granulicatella. Next base: position 6,983 of record CALIJD010000241.1, on the reverse strand, counting down.
TTCATTACTTATAATATTCATAAATAAATTTAAATTGTCACCATATATCGAATAACAATGATGAGTAATCTGCGGAAAAGTTTCTATACCTCTCTTGAAAACATTTCTTTGACTACCATATACTGTTTTGTAGGTTCCTATTAGAGATACTTGTATTGCATCCGATGAAGTTTGCAAATCCTCATACAATTCATCATACTCATCCTTTAGCGATTCAATTTGAGAAGAATCATATACTTTTCGTCTAACTTTATCAATTATACCAATTGTAAATTCATAACTTCTTGTTGTTTGAATCGCTACAATCCCCCCTATATTTAATAACGACGTCTTCTCACTATCCTCAACTTCAATTATAACTTGATTTGTATCCACATAGACGACTCTACCAACTGTTTCAGCTTCTCCAAATGTTATATTATTCATTAAAAATCTCCTTTATCAATTCCTTTAAATCCCAAATTTTTTTATCTTTAATTTCATAGGTTTGATTATCTATATAAACTTTTGTTCCAACGGTGCCTCCTTCTACTATGTTTTCTTCCAACGCTATTGTGTTTTGCGAATCTTCGATAATCTTCTTCGCATTATTTGACAATGCTTTTGCAACAATTAATTTTGGTTTATCTTTATTATTAACTAGATGCGTCTCTAAATGGTTGTCATTGAAACCGTACCCAATAAACACTAGCCTTTTAGCAGAATCTATTTCTTGCCCCATTTTGCCTATATGAAAATCAAAAGGCGGATTATATCCTTTTTCATACTTATTTGACCCTGGTGTTATTATACAAGGAGTGCCACAATCCATATGATTAATTTTATATAGAGTATCATTAATATACTTCCAATTAATTGATCCATGTGGCTTATATATCTTTATATGATGTTTAGTTGAACTATTATTAACAAAGCTTCTCTTCATGCAATCAATTCTACTATTTTGTGTCCCTTGTGAATTCAATATATATTTCGAAATAATCCCGCCACAAAAAGAATCCAAATAAGCATATCCTTTACTTTCACATGCATATTCTATAAGTAAATCATAATTAGTTGTTATAACTACCAAGTCATATATATCAAGATTAAATTTTGAAAGGTATTCACAAAAGATCAACTTTCTTCCTCTTTTAATTATGTCTATAAACACATTTTTATCTTCACTCGAAATCAGTTCATATGAATGTTTTATAATTTGTTTTTCAACTTCTGATGATACCTTAGTCATCTGTAATGCTGATTCTAAATCTAATCCGTCGTTTAAAGCTTTGTTTACTTTACTCCACTCAATCTCATCTTGTGAATTCAATTCAGAAGGAACATATTTAATTAGTCTTTCGGACAGTCCCTTCATCCCAGAAATTCCTTCTGCACAAGACAAGCCAGAACCTACTATAGTTACTGTACCTTTATCAAAAAAAGATTGGATTTCTTTTTTTAATTTATCCAACTTATCGTTCAACAGATCCTCTCCTTTATACATATAGTCTACCTATTTTAAATTACTCACAATATAAAACACATAATTAGAAATGAAAATTAATTACTCTAATGATATTTCCATCAAACTATTGAAGTAATCTAAACTACACTCCTCCCGCTCACATTTTCACAATTTATACCGTTTTGTTATATCCTTCTAAGCTTTTCCGCTCTATATCCTCGTGTTCTTATAACACTAAATCTTGGTATCCTACTTCTTTGAATTTTTCGTTCTCAAAAACGATGGCTAAGCCATTTTCCATATCGAATTTAAAGTCACACATTACAGCTACGACTCTTTCCTTAACTTGTGGAACAGTGATTGTTTTAGGAATGACATACTTGAAGATGTTATCAACTTCTGTAATACCATTGTCCTTCAAGCCGTTTTCTAAGATGTATTTCTCAACTTCTGGTTTTGCAGCGTTAATCAATTGTAAGTTGTTCTTAAATCGCTCTACTGCTTCCTTTTGCGTTTCTGTACTATCTTCTCCACTAAACTTCTTCACGATAATCGGTAATTCAAACTCTCTACCCCAGATTTCAGCTTTAATCTTACTCATCGAATTCACCTCCGTTATTTTTAGCATCTCTAGCTTTACATTCAGCTACTCCACCTAAGTGTCCAAAAAAACTATGAATTTCATATGGTACTAAATCCATTGTTTTTGTATCACAACGTTCATGCCAAGTGTACTTGTGTTCTGGATCTTTTCTGAAATTATAGACATCCTTTTCTGTCCAATCCGTTCTTCCATCTTTCCCTTGAGCGTTCCATTGTTCAGCCGCTTTAGCATCCGCTTGAGAGAAGTTTCCGGCCTTCCATTCACCATCTTTTTGATAGTCATTACGATTTCCCGTCATATTTTCTATTTCTACTGTTACGTAAGATACTTTAGAAAAATCAGCTTTACCACCCTTATATTCAATCCCATCAACTCCGTATTCAGCTAATTTTTCTTTGCAGGCTACTCCACGAGCTGTTGCCTCTGACGGAATAAACTTTGACTCTCCTCTTATACCTTCGTAATAACCATTTTTTCCATTTATCGGAACATGTTTTAGTCGTTCTTTATATTTAATATTTTCCCCAGAAAATTCTTTTCTTAAAAAATCGCGTGCTTCCTGAAAATCCGTTCCATTTTCTGGTTTAATTTCTACAAAAGCTTCAACTTTTGAAATTTTAATTTCTGTTGTATCTATGGTTGCTAGTTCTTTCATTAAAACACTCGACCTCTTTCTTTATAAACTTCCACAAAGCGGCTTAAGTAACCTTTATACATTGCATTGCGTAAAGCTTGCTCTTCTAAAATTAAAGATATAGCTTAATCGATTTTCTTATTTGAGTAGTCTTTTATGGAAGGAGTTAATTGTTCAACAACTTTTCGTACCCATTCTGTGATATCGTTGAAGTTTTTCACATTAATAACCGCATTTTCTGCAGACAAAAAATTATATACAAGCTTTCTTAATGCAGCCAACGCCTCTTCACCATCGTTGTCAAGATACTCTAAGAAATAATCTTTGATTCGTGAATCCAAATTTGATTTGATAACTGCTGTTCTAATACCCTTCAAATCTGTTTTATCACTCTCTCTGGCAATTACTTTTTTCATAATACAATCTAATAAAACTACTTCTACATCATTTCTGTAGTTTCCATCAAGCTTCTTAGGAGTATATTGATATGGTTTTTCGTCGATATCGACTCTATCAACCTTACACAAGACAGGTTGCACCCATTCATTTTGGTATACCGCACCGATCCCACAAGGAAGTTTCGACAATTCTGTAATTTGATCTTCATTCAGATTGGCTGCTCTTCCAACCAACTCTCTATCCGTTTGGTCTGGAAGTCTGAGAATAATTTTCGTATTCGTATTTCGAATGACCGACATATCCATTAATCCTGGAGCCTGGTCGACAATAATAAATCCTTCTCCATACGTACGCATTTCCGCAATCGCATTCGAAAGCATCTCAACACTCTTTCCGAGTAAGTTGCTTCCTTCTGACGAACGTTCACTTGAAGTTCTTCTTAGCAGGTTATGAGCTTCTTCAAGGACTGTAATATGCTTCAACTCGGCGTTCATCCCATTTGCTGATGACATACGGTACTCTTGAAGTTTTAGCACTAGCATCCCCATAATTAGTGATTTTGTCTCGCTAGAACCGACACGACTAAGGTCAACAATGACATTTTCATCAAATAATTGTGTCGCACTAATTTCATCCGAAACAAAAATCATTCCGTTAATACCGTTGCATAAAGATTCTAATCTAGTTAGTAACGAACCTTTATAGGCACCTTTATTTTCCGCATCATATTCACTAGAATCAATAATGCTTTTTACATTTCTGGCCACATCCGCAAATGTTGGATATAACTCTTCATCATATTTGTTTTGAGATTTAACAAGATCCCAACCACAATCTACGTATGACTTCTCAACAGCGCTCTTTAAAACCGCTGGCATTGCTGCATACATTGGCCAACAAACATTAAAGATTTCTACTAATCGGTCCATATGTTCTAGGACATGAATGTTTTTAGGGAAACTGAACGGGTTGATTCTTAGAAGTTGGCTGACAAGTGGATTCGTCCCCAACACTGTCACATCATTTCTATGACCAAACACATTCTTATATTCACCTTTAGCTGGCTCTACCACAAGGAACTTAACTCCTAGTTTTCTAGCGCGATCAATCATTTGGTAGACCGTGTTACTCTTACCAGAACCGGTACTACCCGTAATAAATGTATGTGAAGCCAATGATTGTTTAGAAAGAGCCACCTCCGTGTTTTCCATTCGATTCATATGGAATACATGACCGAGTTTAATTTCGGATTCGCCTCGATAAACATCATCATACGTCACTACATTTCTTCCAAACTCCACGCATTCTAGTACTGGAAGTCCCGCAACTGATTTTTGAGGGAAGTTCAACGAATATGCTAATTCTTTTCCTGAAAGACTTGTAGTAGCAGTAACAATCGGCGGATAAACGATAAATTCTGTTTCTTCGTCTACCTCAAGTTTCACTTCATTATCTTCTATCTTCCCTACCACTGCAGGATTTAATCCAAACACTGGATGACGAAGTGTCTTAATATACTCAGTGATTTCTTTTGCTTGCCCAGCTTCATCGTCTACATTTCCACGCCAAGTATTGATGGCAGATTTAGACATATATGAATCTTCGCCAAGCGTTAATGCTAAATACGAATGAGCCACGTTATTCGCTACATTTGGATCTTCACTGATCACATAAGCTGCAAAATCCCACATTCCAAGCGCCGTACTCTGTTCGAAACGTTTCATCTGTCCTTTTAACATTTCCAAGGCATATTGAATATTAAAGTTCGTAAAGTTCTGTGTGATGCCTTCGTTTTTACCCAGCATAATTGTAGTCGTAGAAGAACGCGCAAAGTTTGCGCCGATATTCGCACCGAATCCTACACTCTTAGTAGCGCCATTTGTCGCCGCAATCGAATTAGTCACTGCTCGACCTAGAGTGTTCGCAACCGCTGTCCCAACCGTTCTACTAGTACTATCAGTCAAAGTCTTTGCTGTTCCCTTAGCAATCGTTTCGACTGCAGTTTTTCCAAGAGATTTGGCTGTGCCACTATTCCAGCCTTCGCTATAGTTAACGTTGGTCCCGACATTCACATGAAATTCATCTGGCCCTACAGATACTCCTGCAGATCCTCCACCACCAATTGAATTAGAATGCCCCGTTGTATCTGTATTCGCTTCACTCGTACCTTCCGAACTGCTCTGAGTGTCACTTTCTGTAGAAGATTCACCAGTCGTATCTGTATCACTTGCAGATTCGGTATCTGTTCGAGCACTGCTATCTGATGTTCCTTGGCTCTCTGTTATGGCAGTATTGACTCCGTTCTGGACTCCCGCACTGGCCCCTACGTTGACACCAACCGTCGCAGATGAACTAACACTTTCGTTCTCTGTTCTTTGAAAACTTGTAGACCAGGAAGCATAAGGTGCTAAGCCTGAATAGAATTCTCCCAATTTAATTTTTCTATCTTCTACATCAAGAATTGGAGTTGCCAGAAGAATAATCGTATATTCTTTCTTTTTCGTATCTGGAACAATTCCATCAATTAGTTTTTCAATCGTTTGGCTAATAAACTTTTCTGATTTTTCCGCTGGAATATTGGAAGCCGTTGACACCGAATACTTTCTATCTTCTGTAAAGCATGGTAATACCCCTATTCCTTCTTCCTTCCACTCAGCTCCAGGAAAATTACCTCTAATCGCTTCAACAATTTGATCCTTATAGTTGTCAACATCCGTACTACTTTTCGAATTTTTATTATTCACAACCGCTAGATACACATTTGTCGTATTTTGTTTACGATCAAACACTAAAGCAATGTTGCAATCATCGTTAGAAAGCACTGCGTAGACATTAACCAGTTTCTCTAAGTTATTTTCTTTCTTATCTGTAACCCACTTTGTAATGTTGATATAGCGAATGTTATGCGCATCATCGAACTCTTTCCCAAATTCCGCCTCATTATTGAGTGGTAAATAAAGATCCTTAATCTGTGGAAGATATGCATTAAAGATTTCGACACTGCTTGCAGCCATCAAACGTTCCGTCAACTCGCGCGCAGTAGCATCGTTTGGATTCGGAGTTTCAAGCAAGTATTTTTCACGAAGCAACTGTACATTTTCTAACTGCTCTGGACTCAAAGAAGATAACTTAGCAACTTGGTCTCCAGCTTTTCCAGCAACTTTCTTAATGGCATTTTTAATTCCCATAGTCTATACCCCTTCCACTACTTCCCACGACATCAGACTCTTAATCGTTTCTAAAGAAGATCGTATCATCATTTGATTTTGCTCTAACTCGATAAGACTATCTGTCTCAAGACGAATTTTCTTAGTCAACTCTCTTAATTCTGGATTATACTCAGCAAGTCCTTCGTTAATTTCATCAAGAATCTTTTTCTCCCAATTTTTAAATTGCATAAAACAATATTCATTCATCTCTTGGGACATTTTCTCTACATTAGTCGTTATTTGATTATTATAGATTCTAGCTAGACGTCGGGTATTCAATTTTTCATCTTCAAAAAGATGAATTCCTAACACCATTCCTCTTAAGAATTTTTCTCTGACAAACACCGAATTAGCTTGCTCTTTAAAATTGTTCACATCATAATTTTTTATTTTTTCCGCTATTTCTTCTCGCTGTGATTCTGTTAATGTATCCGATTCAGTCACTTTAAGAATTAGTTGTCTCTTAAACTCTCTTTCCTTTTCACGCCAATATTCATCTAAATAGGTAGATAGTTTATTCTGGGCATCATCAATATTGTCTTGATAGGAATTGATAACGTATTTCATCGTTTTATTTGAAGCTAAATGATCAAGCAATTTCTCTTTTTCATTCTTTTTAGTTCTAGATTCTTGAAAATCTTTTACATCGCTTGCAAGATCATTTACCAACGTTTTTGCAGCATCTATAAT
>CALIJD010000240.1 GCA_938017885.1 uncultured Granulicatella sp. | reverse complement strand
TCTAATGGAGTTGATGTTGTTTTCGAGAAACTTCGGAAGATAAATACTGATAAAAATAATATTACAAGCGTTAGAATAATAAAGACCCAACCTTGGTTTCTTCTGACATATTGGTTAAATGTTCTTTGAAAATTTTTCCCTGAGTTACTCATTCATCTTCACCTCTTGACTTTTCAACAGTATACCATTTATTTTGAAATATCTCTAGATGGCACTTGCAATTTTAGTCATTTGTTCGGTCATTGCACCCACTATACCTTCATCACACACAACAATTAAGATGTCACCAGACAGAAGAATCGTATCTCCTTTTGCCACTATTTCTTTAGCACCACGTCTTATGGTTGCAATAATAATCTCTTTTGGCCACTCCACTTCTCGGATTTCTTTTTCTACCAGAGGGCTATCCACCATAATTGGAATTTCAAAAGTCGTTCGTTCTCCTTTGGTAGTTGTAGAATGTTCTTTATCTAAACGTTCTGCCAACACTTCATAAATTGGATCCATTTTCAAGAAGTCAGCCACAATATACGCCACTAAAGTACAAATTCCAAGCGGCATTAATTGGTTCAATCCTCCCACCATTTCTGTTACAAGCAGTAAAGCTGTTAGAGGTGCTTTCCCAATCGCCGCAAAATACCCTGCCATCGCAAAGAACACAAAGCTAACGCGTACACTTGGGTCTACCCCTAAAAATTCAATGAGGAATTCAGCATATGCCAATCCAAGAAGAGCTCCGAGTGAAAGAATCGGTAAAAAAATCCCCCCAGGAAGTCCTGTTCCGTATGAAATCATTGAGTAGACAAAACGAATCACAAATAGCCCCACTAAAAATTGAACAGTATGATTTTCTTTAACGAGTGCTAATACTAACTCACCACCACCGCCTAAAACATGAGGATTCCACATGCCAAGAGGAATAATCAACATAAAGGCAATGAGACAGTAATTATATGGTGCCACTTTTGGAAAAAGTGTCTTGTAAATCTTTGGCAAAGCTAATGTGAGACGATGGTATGCTAATCCAAAAATTGCAAGGACAATGCCAAGAAGGACAACATATCCATAATATTCCATCGGAAAACGTTGGTCATTCCCAAGGTTAAGAGATGGATGTGTCCCAAAGACATTTAATGAAATAAAGTTAGCCACGATTGCTGCTGTTAGAGTTGTCACGGCTACAAGTGGACTGAAGGTATGATGAACTTCTTCTAATACAAACATAAGTCCAGCAATCGGAGCATTAAACGCTGCAGCAAGGCCGGCACCAGCTCCACTGGAAATAAACACATTCTTCTGTACCCGATTTGCCTTAAATGTCTCTGCTACTCCTTGACCAACCGATGCTCCTAATTGAATCGAAGGCCCTTCACGTCCAAGCAAGAGTCCTGACCCAATCGAAATCACTCCACCTACAAATTTCTTCCAGCAGACAGACCACCAATTCATATCCATCTTTCCTTGAAGTTGTAATTCTACTTGTGGAATCCCACTCCCTTTAATATCAGGATCACTCTTTACAATCTGCCCTAAAATAATCCCCATTACAAGGCTAAACAGAATCCATACAGGAATCCATTGCGGTTGTTCTCTCAAAAATGAATAGACGTTTACTACTTGTTCTAAAATAAAACCAATCATATATCTAAATAAACTAACCGCACTACCTGCTAGTACACCGATTAATGCGCCAATAGTAATATACCCTGATTTGCGGTATCTCCTAGGGTTCAAATGACTCCAAAACTCCATTTGCACTCATCCTTTACAATTTATTCTCTTTCATTATATCAAAGTCCGACCATAAAAAAAGGAAGAAATGAAAATTCTTTCACTTCTTCCTTTATTTTATTCACCTTGTAAGTCCGCTTCATCAAGAGCATTCATTAAACGGAATAGTTCTTCCTCTGTTAATGCTTCTTTTTCGTCTTTGACAAAATCGCGTACAATCTCTCCACGATGCATGACAATAAGTCTGTTTCCAAAATGAATCGCGTCAGATAGATTGTGTGTAATCATAAGAGCGGTTAAGTTTTTTTCTTTGATAGTTTCTTGTGTTTTCTGCATAATCTTGCGCTGTGTTTTCGGGTCAAGCGCCGCTGTATGTTCGTCTAATAGTAATAGTTTTGGAGCGTTCATCGTTGCCATGAGGAGTGAAATGGCTTGACGCTGCCCTCCTGATAAGAGTCCGATTTCCGTATGAAGACGATCTTCTAATCCAAGTCCTAGAGGGGCTAGTAAGGCTTTGAATTGTTGCAACTCTTCTTTAGAAGACATTTTAAAGAGGCTACGTTTTTGACCTCGGCGGTTTGCTAAGGCTAAGTTTTCAGCCACTGTCATCCGAGGAGCTGTTCCTTGCATTGGGTCTTGGAAGACACGGCTAATGTAAGCTGCGCGTTCAAAATCCGCAGTATGCTCAATTTGATGAGCTCCAAATGAAATCGTTCCTTCGTCTAAAGAAAAATTACCAGCAATCGCGTTTAGGAAAGTCGATTTCCCGGCACCATTTCCTCCAACAATCGTGATGAAGTCTCCTTCTTGAATCGATAAGCTGACGAGTTTTAATGCCTTATGCTCACGAGATGTTCCAGGGAAAAATGTTTTTGATAAATGCTGAATTTCGATACTCATTTAATTTTCCCCCTTTCTATGACGGGTGCTTTTTTGCTGAATCCAATTTTTCATTTGTGGCACTGTTAAACAGAATGCAATGAGTGCTGCTGAGATGAGTTTAAAGTCGTTTGCTTGGAAGACATTGAGTAATAAAACAAGCATTAATAGTAAACGGTAAATAATCGATCCGTATAGAATGCAGACAAGACGTCCCACGAAGGACTCATCCGCAAAAATGACTTCACCGATAATAATTGCAGCTAATGCAATAACGATGGTTCCAAGACCTGAGTTCACGTCTGCGTATCCATTATTTTGTGCTAAAATCGCACCCGCTAAAGCAATCAGAGCGTTTGATAACATCAAACCAAATACTGTCATCTTACGCGTGTTAATTCCAAGTGCGCGTGCCATCTTTTCGTTGTCCCCTGTTGCAATAAGTGCTTGTCCAAATTCTGTTTTGAAGAAGCAATACATCAAGAAGATTAAAATTCCAATCACGACAAGCCCCATGATAATGATGTCAAAATACTTTGGAAGTCCAAATTTTGAAAGAACACTAAAAATGGTATCTTGTCCAAGAAGTGTGATATTGGCTTTCCCCATCACACGTAAATTAATCGATAATAGAGACGTCATTGTTAAAATCCCTGCTAATAAACTTGGGATTTTACAAACCGTCATAAGGAACGCCGTCACACCACCAGCAAGCGCTCCAGCAATCATGGCTACAAGCGTTGCTAAAAACGGGTTCACCCCTTGTTGAATCAAAATCACACAAGTGGCAGCACCAAGAGGAAAGCTCCCCTCAGTCGTCATATCTGCAATATTTAAAATTCGAAAACTAATGAATAATCCTAGAGATAATACACCCCATAATATCCCTTGAGAAATCGAAGAAATTACTAAATCCATTTCGAAAAAAATCCTCCTCTGAAACGATCAATATGACTTTTACATCATATTGTGTATGAATCTCCACCTCATATAGTCGTTATCATATCAACGTTTCTAAACTATCTTATTTATTTGTTGGTGTTACTTTTTGTGCATCTTTTAAGATACTGTCTGGAATTGTAATGCCTAATTTTTTCGATTTTTCTTCGTTGACATAGACAACACCTTTGTTTGCTAATGTGATTGGTGTATCGGCTGGTTTTGCACCTTTTAAGACTTTTACCACTACTTTAGCTGTTTCTACACCGATTTGGTATTGGTCAACCCCTACACCTAATACTCCACCGTCAGCTACCATTGTATCCGCTGATGGGAATACTGGAATTTTAACCGCATCTGTTACTTGAACGACTGTTGCCATTGCACTTGCGATTGTGTTATCGATTGGAACGAAGATGGCATCTACTTGGCTTGCTAAACTTTCAGTTACTTGTTGAATATCGTTTGTGTTTGCGATTGTTGATACTTTTACTTCTAAGCCTAACTCTTTAGCATATTTTTCAGCTTCTTCGGCTTGTTTCACAGAGTTATCTTCGCTTGAAGTGTAAAGGATTCCCACTTTCTTCATGTTAGGAAGAACTTGCTTCATGATTTCTAATTGTTGTTTGATTGGTGTACGGTCACTCACGCCTGTAATGTTGTTTCCTGGTTTTGATTCGCTTGCGATTAAACCTGCTTCAACTGGATAAGTAATTCCACCCATGATAATTGGTGTTTCTTTTGTATTGTTCGCTAACGCTAATGTTGCAGGAGTTGTAATCCCTACTAAAATGTTGTTCCCACCTGAAACTAATTTTTCAGACATGCTGGCTAAGTTACTTTGGTCGCCTTGCGCGTTTTGAAGGTCGATTTCTAAGTTTTTACCAACTTCATATCCTTCATTTTTTAATTCGTCTTGTAGCCCTTTATAGATGGCATCTAAAGCTGGGTGGCTAAGTAATTGTAATACCCCAATTTTAACATTTTCTGTTTGTGTCTCACTAGCATTACTTGTATTTGTTTCTTTATTTTTATCTCCAGATGGATTGAAGAAAAATGCTCCAATAATGACTAATACTAATAATACTCCAAATAAATAAATGCCTTTGTTCTTTTTCATGATGAATTCCTCCATAATTGAATATGATTTAGCAAACTCTATTAAAAAAGAGACTACGTATATCGCTACGAGTCTCCTTTACAAATAGAAAGACCACGCCGGCTCTAGTCTATAGAATCTACGTGGTCGAGTTTGCTTTAAAATTG
>CALIJD010000239.1 GCA_938017885.1 uncultured Granulicatella sp. | reverse complement strand
AACTTTATTAAAACTATATTCTTTGTGATTCGTGATTGCTAATTCAGAAGATCCAAATAAAACTAAAGTATTTTGATCTAGATTAGCTTTTATGATATCCGTACTCTTATATTTTTCTGGACTTATACTGTATCTAACAGAATTATCAGATACTTTATAATAATTATCCAAGTACGGAATATAAAAGTGTAAAAATACAACCAACGAAATTACAGATAGAAATACAGCTACTACAAATGCTTTAATTCTTTTCAATATTTTCTCCCACCCAACTTAATATTCACTGAATTTTATCATGTTTCTCGGGAAATTTGAACGAGTTTTAAGGAAGTTTAATATTTTATCTTGGTAATTTCACTTTAAATACAGATCCTTGATTCAAATGGGAAGTAAGACTAATACGACCTTTATAGCCTTCAATTAATTCTTTAGCAATCGATAATCCTAATCCATTCCCTCCTCTTTCTCTAGAACGTGCTTTATCTACACGATAGAATCTCGAGAAGACTTTTTTCTTATCCTCTTCACTAAGTCCCATTCCAAAATCTTGTATACCAATTTCCACATGACCAGCTGTTGTAGAGAGACTAACAATGATTTCTTTACGATTGGTTGAATATTTTACTGCATTATCTAGTAAAATAATAATTATTTGTTCAAAATGATTTCGGTAAATTGGAGATAATATTTCTTCGTGAGTGTCAATATCCGAAATAAAGGTAAAATCAGGATAAAGGAGTTTAAAATTAGTCACGATTTGTTCAAGTGTAGACACTACTTCCGTTTTAGCATCCTTATATTGTTCCTTAACTTGCGGAGCCCGTGATAAATCAAGCATCTCTTGTACTAAAGTTTTCATACGCTGGATCTCCGATAAGGAAGCCCTTAGCGATTCCTCTAGAACTTCTGGATCATTTTTTCCCCAACGATTTAATAGTTTTAAATGCCCCTCCACTATCGCAACAGGAGTTCTTAATTCATGTGAAACATCTTCTACGAAATGCTTTTGCTGTGAAATATAGAAACTAATTTTATCGAGCAATTCATTAAATTGTTGAGAAACCACTGCAAATTCATCATTTTTCTTTGGAACTATCAGACGTTTTGTCTCTATATTCTCTTCATTAATAGAAGCAATAATATCGTGAATTTCTTCAATTGGCTTAGAAATTAGACGTGAAATAAAGTAAGCTAAACCCACTGATACAATTGCTTCTACTACTAATAATTGGAAGAAAAGAGTTCGTAATTGCTTCCGTAATTCTGCTAATTTTGCCATACGATTCGTTACTTGTAAATGGCCAATTAAAATTCGACTATTTCTAGAGAGGATTGGCATCATCACCTGCACACTTTCATCTCCAGTTGAAAGATTAACGTACTGCGTTTCTAGTTTACTAGAAACTTGAGGTATATCCTGCCACTGCTGTGTCTGAAATAACAGTTCTCTTCCCGTATCAAAGATTCGGATATTTACTTCCTCATTCACAGGATAGAAACTACTATTCTTTTTGTAGACCTGATGTTGAACATGTTCATATTGCTCAGCTTTGTTTAATACTGATAAAATATCCTCTATTTGGAGTTTCTCGGTTTGTTCAGATAGTAAGTCTGCGATTACCTGTGCATAAATAATCGTTTGATTTTTTTCATTTTCACGCAAAGCATAGGTCTGAGCTTTGATTAAAATGGTTGTTAATAGAGCTAATAAGGCAAAAATGGTGGCTGACATTACCCACCACCATTTTTTCGCTACTGATTTATGTTGATTTTTTGAGTTCATCTTATTTTCCTCAGCTTCTCATTACATATCCTGTACCACGAACTGTTTGAATATAACTCTCTCTACCAGGCAAATCAATTTTATTACGGATATAACGAACATAGACATCAATAACATTCGTCTCAACTTCATTTTTATATCCCCAAACTTTTTTCAAAAGTATCTCTCGAGATAAGACAATATCGATATTCTCCATTAAAAGAAGAAGAAGCTCATACTCTTTTTTTGTTAAATCAATGACTTCGCCAGCTCTTCGTACTACACGATTTTCAACTTCAATCACTAAGTCACGATATTCTACTTTTGTTTGTTTTATATTACGAGATTGTTCTTCCATTTGCAAGCGTCTAAATAAAGCACGTAATCTCGCTAATATTTCTTCGATTTCAAATGGTTTTACCACATAGTCATCTGCACCTTGATCTAACCCAACTACTCGATCCATCACCGAATCACGCGCAGTCATAATGATAACCGGTGTTTGTTTGACTTGTCGTAGTCTGCGAACAACTTCTAATCCATTCATTTCTGGTAACATTAAATCTAATAAAATAGCATCCCAAGATTCATCAATTGCTGTTTGTAGGCCAGATCTTCCGTCTGAGCAAACTTTTGTTTCATATCCTTCATGCTGCAGTTCTAGTTCTACAAAGCGACTTAAATTTTTTTCATCTTCAATAATTAAAATACGTTGATTTCCTTGCATATTTAAACTCCCTTCCATTATTCTCCCTAATAGAATTATCATACCATATTCATGAGTTTCTTAACAGAATTTAATGAATATTTTTCTATATAAAAAAAGAATTAAACGAGTCTATCGTTTAATTCTTTTCATTAGAAGATTACTGAACTTTATCACTTTTTGCTTCTTCAGTCGTAATCTGAGTCGTTTCTTCGTAAATTGGTTCAGCATTGTCTGTTGGCGCTTCTTGAGAAGTAGTTGTTAGAACAGTTGTAGTAGTTGTAGTAGTTGTAGTGGTCGTAGTTTCCACTTTGACTCTCCAAACTCCGTCTTTATCAACTCTATAACCATCTGGTGTTAATTGATCTTTTAACATTGCTCCTGATTGTTCAAAATAATACCAATTATTATGAATTAATTTCCATCCAGTTTGCATAATTCCTGATTCTTCGAAATAATATTCTGTTTTATAGACTTTATGGAAACCTGTTACCATTCTTCCATTCTCATCTAGATAGTACCATTTGTCGTTTTCTTGATACCATCCAATTTGCATAGCCCCACTATTTTTGAAGTAATGATAACTACCATCGAACCATTTCCATCCAGTTTGCATCGCGCCACTTGTTGCAAAGAAATAATTTACCCCATTAATTTCTTTCAAACCAGTTTCCATTACCCCAGAACTATTTAAGAAATACCAAACATCATTAATTTGTTTCCAACCGGTTTGCATATATCCATTGCTATCAAAATAGTACCATCTATCATTATCTCTTTGCCAACCTGTTTGGACTATTCCAGATGAGTTAAATAAATAACGTTTTCCCCATATTGTTTTCCAACCTGTGACCATTCCACCTGAATTGTCAAAATAATACCAGTTGTTACTGATTAGTTTCCAACCAGTTTGCATATAACCATTACTGTCAAAATAGTACAAGACATTATTGTTTTTTAGCCAACCTGTCTGCATAGCACCTGTATCTTTAAAATAATACCAATTAGCTCCTAACTCCTGCCACCCAGTTTGCATCACTCCATTACTATTGAAATAATACCAAGTACCACTGATTTGTTTCCAGCCAGTGACCATGACATAATTTTCGTAATAATACCACTTTCCATCCACTTGTTCCCAATAATTGGCTTTCACCTTATTCAAAGGTTTTCCATCGGCTCTACGGGAACGATATTGTCCCTTTGATCTTACTATTTCACATGCAGTTCCATCTTTATCTCGGTCAAGATGATCTGCATACCCGTCTTCGCCAACTGAAATATCTCCATATCCTGCAGCCCATGCTTCAGAACAGTTTCTAAAGTGAATCTCGTTAGCACTTACTGAATCATTTAACGGAACTACTCCCACTACTAAAAACGTAATCAAACACAAAAATACTTTTCTTAATTTCATTTCCATTCTCCCTCCTAACAGATACGTTCATTATAGATGAAAACGATATCGTAATCAACTGGTAGTTACCAATTTCAGAACAAGTCTCCACTTGCTTCCTAAAATAAAAAAACCAGTCTGTAAAGACTGGTTTTACAATTATTGTTCAATTTCTTTTTCTTGTGCCCATTCAAAGTGGAATGTTCCTGGTTTGTCTACACGGTTGTACGTATGTGCACCGAAGTAGTCACGTTGTGCTTGAATTAAGTTTGCAGGTAATGTTTCTGAACGGTATGAATCGTAATATGCTAATGCACTTGAGAATGTTGGTACTGGAATACCAGCACGAACAGCCGTTACAACAACATCACGAACTGCATCTTGGTAAGATTCAGTCACATATAAGAAATATTTATCTAATAATAGATTCTTCAATTGAGGGTCACGTTCGAACGCATCAGTAATCTTTTGTAAGAATTGCGCACGGATGATACATCCAGCACGGAAGATTTTTGCGATTTCGCCGTAGTTTAAGTCCCAATCAAACTCTTCACTAGCTACACGCATTTGAGCAAATCCTTGCGCGTAACTCATAATTTTAGAGAAGTATAATCCTTTACGAACTTGTTCGATTAAAGCTTGACGTTCTGAATTTGTTAATTCAGGAATCTTCGTTACTGCTAATTCTTTACTTGCTGCAACACGTTCTTCTTTCAATGTAGAAACGAAACGTGCAAATACAGATTCCGTAATCAATGGAAGTGGCACACCTAAGTCTAATGCGCTTTGTGAAGCCCATTTACCAGTACCTTTGTTTCCAGCAGTATCCATGATTACATCAACCATTGGGCGACCTGTTTCAGGATCTTTCTTCGTTAAAATGTCCGCTGTGATTTCGATTAAGTAGCTATCTAATTCGCCTTGATTCCATTCTTGGAAGACTTCAGCGCATTCTTCAACAGATAATCCACCAACACGACGTAGGATATCATAACTCTCAGCGATTAATTGCATGTCACCATATTCGATTCCATTATGAACCATTTTTACGTAGTGACCTGCTCCATTTGGTCCAATGTAAGTCACACATGGAGCGCCATCGTCTGCTTTAGCAGAGATTTCTTCTAAAATTGGTGCTACTAAGTCATAAGCATCTTTTTGTCCACCAGGCATGATGGAAGGTCCTTTTAGGGCTCCTTCTTCTCCACCAGATACACCCGTACCGATGAAGTTGATTCCTGAGTTTGCAAGTTCTTCATTACGGCGCATTGTATCTCTGAAGAATGTATTTCCTCCATCGATTAAAATATCGCCTTTATCTAGATGTGGAAGCAAACTTTGAATGGTCTTATCTGTAGCTTCACCAGCTTTTACCATTAATAAGATTCTTCTTGGTTTTTCTAAAGATTGTACAAATTCTTCTACTGTGTATGTTGGTACTAATTTTTTATCAGGATGTAGGGCAACTACCTCATCTGTTTTAGATGATGAGCGGTTAAAAATTGAAACACTATATCCACGGCTTTCAATATTTAATGCCAAGTTACGTCCCATTACGGCCATACCAACGACACCAATTTGTTGTTTTGACATGAAACTTCCTCCAATTTGATTTATTTAACATGTATATG
>CALIJD010000238.1 GCA_938017885.1 uncultured Granulicatella sp. | reverse complement strand
GATTTAGGATTAAGCATGAGCCTGTCTGAGTAAGTCAAAATATCACGTCTCAGAGTTTCCATAACATTGACTAGAGGAATCTTCCTGTAGTTTTCCGCACCAGCTTTATTCACGTAAATTTCCGCTACTTCGTAATCTCGTTCAGCGTGTTCTTTTTCATACTTTGTATACTGGAATAACAAGCCGGCATAAATACTAATCAAGTCCGCATACTCCTTGCGATAAGTTCCTAAGCTTTTCATTTTCTTTTCTGTTGCTTTTTCAATGGTTTTCTTTGTAATCGGTCTCGCCAAAACTCGTCCTCCTTCCTATAAGCCTTGAGATTTTTACCCCTTTTTCTATAAAATGCCCCGCGGTTGGAAAAAGTTCCTTTCCTCGGTTTCCAAAGCCGAAAAAATTTTTAATTGAAAGGTGGCGGGGATGAATAAAATTTTTCAAATTCTCGTTTTTTTGTCTTTTGCCACTCTTTTCCTTTTTTTGTGATTTCGTCAGTAGTTCGATTATGCATCTTATTGTGTTGGATGTTCGATAGTGCTACAAGATTCCAAGCTACGAATTCTAGTTCTGGATATTCTCTGACAGGATATATGTGATGAACCATTTCAGCTGGAACAGACTTTCCAAATCTCAACGACTCTTGACATCTATATCCATCTCGAGCCATGACGAAATTTCTCAACCTTTTCCATCGAGATGTGTTTAGTGTTTTTCTAGCCATCTCATGCTCCTCTCTTAGGAATTATTCCCTCTGAACTAAACATATCTTATATTCTGTTTAGTTCGCATTTCTTATTTTTTTATTGCTGTAATAATCTTTCTTTAAGTTCTCAAAAATGAACTAACACTTTTCTCATTATGTTTAGTTGAATGTTATAAACCGAAATTAGTCATTACTTTATCTTGCTGATCTTGCCTAATACCAATATATTTCAACGTAATCGCTGGGCTTGAATGGTTAAATAGTTCCATCAATGTAGCCACGTCCTTATTCTTTTTGTACTGATGATAGCCAAAGGTTTTCCTCATAGTATGAGTTCCCACGTTATCAATTCCACATTCGTCTGCTGCAATCTTAATGATTAAATATGCAGTGCATCTACTGATGTGTTGATTCTTCCCATTTCTACTTTGGAAAAGATAATGATGTAACGGTTTACCTTTCACGTATTCTCGTAATTCTTTTTTTAATACTGGAGTCATTTTTCTCTTTAAAGGTTTACCTGTTTTAAGTTCTTTTGTCTTGATATACCATCCCTGAACATCCTTAACTCTTAAATTAATAATGTCGCTGATTCGTAACCCTGAATTAATACCTAAGAGAAACAGCATGTAGTTTCTTTCGTTCCATTCTCTTAAGTAGTCTTTCATGGCTTGAATATCATCTTTGTCTCTAATTGGTTCTACATAGTTCATGTCTCTCTCCTTTCTCCATAAAGAAAGAGCGTACATGTTTGTACGCTCTGACAGTTAGGTTTGGTATTTTAGGGAAATTGTCGTGGAAGGAATCGAACCTTCCTTACGTCCTACACGACACACTTGTTAACAGTCGTCCACACTATTAACTTGGATACACCTTTTTCAGGACTGGATTGCCTTGATTGTTTCCGCAATTAAGGTCTCTTTTTACCTACTATTTTACAATACTATTTTATTTCATTTTACTCCCTTTACCCATTCAACTTTCTTTCTTTCTCCTTTTGTTCTCTTTCACAATTCTCCCAAAAAATCAAATAAATCTTTTATATTTTGACCTTGTTCGTATCTTAGCAGAGAACCGTTATCATAATAATATGCAAACTCTATTTTTGCTCTTTCTACCATTCTGTAGAATTCTGTTTCGGAGTAATTCAGGTCAACATAGATAGCTATATCACTGTCATTATTTTTGACATACTTTTCAATGATGACTTGTCTTAAATGAGGATCCATAAAGCAATTGATTGCTTTTTCTATCTTATCAACATAATGTTTAGCCGTTTCTTGTCTGATTACATGTTCTTCGATAGGTTTATGAATTGTTCCTGTATAGCTTCTGGGTTCAAAGGAGTAAGTAGCTGTTATTTTACTTACAAAATTTTCTCCCGCTACTTTTTTCAATACTTTGTATTGTTCTAATACTTTAGTAGCGTTTTTGATTGTGGCTTTTTCATCTAGCTTCATTTAACTCCCCCTTAGAATGGTAAGTCGTCCTCGCTGAATTCAATTGTTTCCGGAATATTTGTTGTCTCTTGCGCTTGAGTATCTCTAGTCTCTGTAGTTGCTTTAGATTCGAGTAGCGAGAAGTTTTCTCCAATTACTTCTGTAATATAGATTTTCCTTCCGTCTTTTTCATAGTTTCGTGTTTGCAATCTTCCTTCTACTCCTACGAGCGAACCTTTGCGAGTAAACTTTGTAAAGTTTTCTGCAGCCTTCCCCCAGAGTGTACAACTAATAAAATCTGCTTCATATTCATCGCTTTGATTTTTAAACTTTCTTTGGACAGCTACGCTAAACTGTGTGTAATTTTTACCATTCGTTGTAAATTTTAAATCTGCTTTATGAGTTAATCTTCCAACTTGTTAATCATGTACATTCTCCTTTTATAATTCTTTTGCTATTGCTTCAATCACATTTACAGTTACGCTGTTTCCTGCCTGTTTGTATAATTGACTATTACTATTTACCTTTGCTGCTCTTTCAAAAGCCCAATCAGGGAAGCCCTGCAATCTCCAACATTCTTTTGGAGTTAGTTTTCTGATTCTAGTATTGCTTAATTGAATTTTTGGTTCTCTATTTCCACCTTGCATGGTATTTAGAGTTGGCGCAATACCTTTTATATCATATA
>CALIJD010000237.1 GCA_938017885.1 uncultured Granulicatella sp. | reverse complement strand
CTAAAAAGCTTAGGAGAAATCCTAAGCTTTTATTTGTTTTAGAAAGTGTTTAACCGCTTTTCATCGCTTTGTAAAAATGGTAAGATAAGACTATTGAATCTACTTGATAGAGATTGGAGCGATTGGATGACAATTGATTGGAAAAAAGAAGTAGAACTTCGTAGAGAAGATTTATTAAAAGATTTATTTACATTATTACGTATTGACAGTGTGCGTGATGATTCAAAAGCGACAGAGGAAGCGCCTGTAGGTCCTGGTCCTAAAGAAGCACTAGAAGCTTTCTTAGCAATCGGTGAACGTGATGGTTTCACAACAAAACAAGTTGGTAACTTAGCAGGACATATCGAATTTGCACCAAATCCAGACTTTAAAGAAACTCTTGGAGTTTTAGGTCACGTGGACGTTGTTCCAGTTGGGACAGGCTGGGATACAGATCCGTTTGAACCACAAATTATAAATGATCGTATTTATGCACGTGGATCAAGTGATGATAAAGGACCAAGTATGGCAGCTTACTACGCGCTAAAAATCATTAAGGAATTAGGATTACCAGTTTCTAGACGTGTTCGTTTCATTATCGGAACAGACGAAGAATCCGGTTGGAAATGTATGGATCGTTACTTCCAAACAGAAGAAATGCCAGACTTTGGTTTCTCGCCAGATGCAACATTTCCAATTATTAACGGGGAAAAAGGAATTCTGTCATTACACTATGATATTCCAGGTGAAGCATCAGAAGGGGATTACCAATTATTAAGCTTCGATGCAGGCTTACGTGAAAACATGGTTCCTCAAGATGCGCATGCGGAAATTATTGTTCCAAATTCAGAAGAGTTTGTGGACCGTTTCAACAAATATTTAGCAGTAAACCCAGTGGAAGGTTCTGCTAAAGTTGTAGATGGAAAAGTAGTTCTTGATGTGGTTGGTAAATCAGCACACGGATCTACTCCAGATAAAGGAATCAACGCAGGTACACACTTAGCGAAATTCTTAAACCAATTTAACTTCAAAGGAAATGCGAAGAAATACTTAGCCTTTGCTGCTGAAGTATTACATGAAGATACAGAAGGTAAAAACTTAAAAGTAGCTTATACCCATGAAGTGATGGGACCTTTAACAGCTAATGCCGGAATCTTCACTTATACTCCAGAATTAGGTGGGGTAGCTGTAGTAAACTTCCGTTATCCATTAGGGGTCACTGCTGAAGGTCTTGAAATTAAGACAGAAGTAGTTGCTTCAGGATACGGCTTCACAGTTGCTCACGGTAAAGCACAAGTTCCTCACTATGTATCCCCAGAAGATGAGTTAGTGTCAACATTGTTAGACGTATATCACCGTCAAACAGGATTACCTGCACATGAACAATCAATCGGTGGTGGTACATACGGACGTATCTTCGAACGTGGTGTAGCGTATGGTGCGCTATTCCCAGACTCAATCGATACAATGCACCAAGCAAATGAATTCTTCGCTTTAGAGGATTTATTCAGATCTACAGCAATCTATGCAGAAGCGATTTACGAATTAATTAAGTAAATTTTTTTGAAAAGGTGGATGAACTTCATCCACTTTTTCTTTTTGCATTAGGATTACAAAAAATCCCGTGATTTCTTAAAAGTTCTTTGCTATTCGTTTGTAAAACGTGCTATACTACTAATGATATTATGTGTGAAAACTGTAAATTATTCATTTTTGGAGGCTAAAGCATGGGATTTATAATCTTTCTAGTGCTGATTGTAGTACTGGGTGCTGCAGTATATGGAACAGCAATCTATTTAACAAGAAAACAAAATAAAGTGATTGAGGAATTATCTGAGAAAAAAGATAAATTAATGGCAGTGCCAATTGCGGATACTTTCTATACTTTGAAGAATCTAAATCTAACAGGTCAAACAAAGAGAACTTACGAGACATGGCAAGCGACTTGGCAAACAATCACACGTTTTAGATTTCCTGAAATTGAAGCTGCTCTAGTAAGTGCAGAACAATATATTCAAAAATTAAACTTCTTTAAGGGGAGACAAGTTACTCAACAAGCTGAGAACTTAATAGAAGAAACAAAAGCAGAAGTTGATAAAATCTATTCAGCATTACAAAAATTATTAGATAGTGAGAAGCAAAATAGAGCGGAGTTAGATTTATTACAAGAACGCTATGCTTCAATGAGAAAAGATTTATTAGCACATAGCTTTTCATTTGGAGAAGCCTTAGAGACTTTAGAAAAACGTTTAGCATACTTAGAGTTAGACTTCGCGAAGTTTAATACTTTAACAAACGAAGGAGATCACTTAGAAGCTAAGGAAGTACTTGGACGTATTGAGAAAGAGATGAAAGAATTTGAATCCATCGTAGAACAAGTTCC
Source organism: uncultured Granulicatella sp. (assembly GCA_938017885.1). Taxonomy (GTDB): domain Bacteria; phylum Bacillota; class Bacilli; order Lactobacillales; family Aerococcaceae; genus Granulicatella. Next base: position 1,227 of record CALIJD010000237.1, on the reverse strand, counting down.
TCAACTCTTAAAAGAAATCGATACTGTTTATAATGAGCAAGTGGAAGATTTAAAACAAGGCTACAAGAGAATGGTTGAAGAACATTATCAATTCTCAAAAATTTCTATTCCTGATGAAATTGAGAGCATTGAAAAAACGATTCAAGTAGCTCGTAACCATATTGCTGCTACAGAATTAGAGGAAGCTCGTCAACAATTAGATAAAGTAGCTCGTGAAATCGACCAACTTTACGATGTGATGGAAGCGGAAATTGAAGCACGTGAATTTGTATACCGTAACAAAGCGCAAGTTGAAAAACGATTGAACCAAGTATTACAAAGCAACCGTTATGTGAATATTGAGGTTGATCGTGTATCACAAAATTATATTTTATCGAATAATGAATTTGTTCGTGTTCAAGAATTTGCTGAACAATTAGAAAAAGAACAAGAAGCTATTCAATACTACAGTAAGGCGATGAAAAATCATCAAGTGCCTTACTCCGTTGTAAAAGAACATTACGAACTCGTTCTTGATAAATTAAATAGTATTGATGAAGATCAAACGGATTTAGTGAATACATTATCTGACTTACGTAGCCAAGAAAAAGCGATTCGTGATGGATTAGATGTCTTCGAATTAGACTTACGAAATATGAAACGTACAATTGAGAAGTACCATTTACCAGGTCTTCCAAAAGAATACTTAGAATTGTTCTTTGCAACAAGCAATCGTATTGAGCAATTATGGCAAAAAATGAATCGTGTGAAGTTAGATATGAGTGAAATTAACGCCGCAAATAATGTGATTGAAGAGGATGTTGAGAAATTAGATATCCTTACAGAGCAAATTGTGGATAACGCTCAATTAACAGAGTATATGATGCAACATGCCAACCGTTACCGTTTATCACATCCTGAAATCGAAACAGCTATTGGTCGTGCCCTTGACCAATTTAACCATACATTCAAATACGATGAATCATTACAAATTATTGAATCAGCGTTAGAAACTGTGGAACCAGGTGCAGGTAACCGAGTACGTCAAAACTACCAAGCAGAAAAGAATAACAGCTTATTCTTCTAATGTAAATATTCTAGCCACGTGAGTGAGAGCTCACGTGGCTTTTTCTATGCATTGAGAGCTTACTTTCAATCAATTAAACATAAGATATCGTATTATATTCAAGTTTTTTGGATTGAAAATCTATATTTCTTTATAGAGGTTAGGAGTATACTGAAAGTACA
>CALIJD010000236.1 GCA_938017885.1 uncultured Granulicatella sp. | reverse complement strand
AGAGAAACTCTTAAAAATAGAAGGAGGGATTTTTATCGAAGCGGGAAAAGAAATTCAAGCATTCGAGGAATTGGCAAAAGCAGTAGAGCTGCTTCAACAAGAAATCGGTTATTCGAATGTAGAGGCGCTTGGTGAGACGTTACAAAATATCGTTAATAACAACTCTGCGCAACAAGTCGAAGGTCTGCCAAGGAACGAAGTCGCTGAAGAATTAAACAAAGCGTATCAACAATTAGATTTAACAAGCTATTCGAGTGAAGAAATTCGACGGATGATTCAATTCGCGTTCTTGAAAGCTGCTAAAGAAGATGGCTTACAAACCAACCATCAAATGACTCCAGATGCGATTGGCTTACTTGTGGCGTATATGATTGACCAAATGACGAAGAAAGAAGAGACGCTACAAATTGCGGACTTTGCGGCAGGAAGTGGGAACTTACTAAGTACAATTCTGTTATTCCTACAATCTGCAGGAAAAACTGCCCAAGCGACAGCTATCGATAATGATGAAGTGTTGGTGCATTTAGCCTTACAAGCATTTGCGTTAGAACAGTTGGATGTGAAGACTTCCTTACAAGATGGCTTGCAAGACTCACTCGTGGATCCGCAAGACTTCGTAGTGAGTGATTTACCAGTCGGCTACTATCCAGTGGATGCGAACGCCGCTCGTTTTGAGACAAAAAATGAAGAAGGTCATTCTTTTGCCCATCATTTACTCATCGAACAGCATGTTCGCTATTTGAAGGAAGCGGGAATCGGCTTATTCATCGTTCCGACAAATCTATTTGAAACTGTTGAAGGGGAAACGTTACTGGCTTACTTGCAAAGGGAAACATATGTACAAGCAATGCTCGCATTCCCACGCAATTTATTTAAAGATGTGCAGTTTAGTAAGTCTTTACTCATTGTACAAAAACGAGGGAAATCCGCTAAACAAGTGAGACAAGTCCTTCTTGGTGATATCCCAGAATTTAAAAACAGAGAAAAATTTAGAAAATTCACTCTAACATTCGAAAAATGGGCACAAGAAATGTTATAATGAATCCGTTAGACCCAGATGCGGGCTTAATTTTAAATTAAAGGAGAATGTGCATGTCAAAATCAATCGCGATTAATGCAGGAAGTTCAAGCTTGAAATTCCAATTATTTAATATGCCACAAGAAGAAGTAGTGGCTAAAGGTTTAGTAGAACGTATCGGATTAGGAGATTCAATCTTTTCAATCAGCTATGGAGACGACCAAAAATTTGAAGTGGTAGAAGATATTCCAAACCACGAAGTTGCGGTAGAAAAATTATTAGAACAATTAGTAGCTTTAAACATTATTTCTTCATTCGACGAAATCACTGGTGTTGGTCACCGTGTCGTTGCCGGAGGAGAATTATTCAAAGATTCAGCTTTAGTAGATGATACTGTTATCCAACAAGTAGAAGACTTAGCAGAATTTGCTCCATTACACAACAAAGCAGAAGCGGTAGGAATGCGCGCATTCAAACACATCTTACCAGACATTACAAGTGTTGCTGTATTCGATACTTCATTCCATACAACAATGCCTAAAAAAGCTTATTTATACAGCATTCCAATGGAATACTACAAAAAATTCAAAGCTCGTAAATACGGAGCACACGGAACAAGCCACCGCTACGTTTCACGCCGTGCTGCTGAAATGTTAGGTAAACCAATCGAAGAATTAAAAATTATCACTTGCCATTTAGGAAACGGCGCTTCAATTACTGCGGTTGATGGCGGTAAATCAGTAGATACTTCTATGGGATTCACTCCATTAGCAGGGGTTACAATGGGTACTCGTTCAGGTGACATCGATGCTTCATTAGTAGCATTCTTAATGAACAAATTAAACATTACAGACGTTAATGAAATGGTTGACATCTTAAACAAAAAATCAGGTCTATTAGGTCTTTCAGGTGTATCAAGCGACATGCGTGACGTTGAAGCTGCAAGTGAAACAAACGAAGATGCTAAAGTTGCAGTAGAAATTTTCGTTGACCGTGTTCAAAAATACATTGGACAATATGTTGCTGTTATGAACGGTGTGGACGCTATCGTCTTCACTGCTGGTATCGGTGAAAACTCTAAATCAATTCGTTCTCGTATCATCAATGGTTTAACTTGGTTCGGTTGCGATATCGATCCTGAGCGTAACGATACTCGTTCTGAAGCGATTATTTCTTCTGAAGGCGCGAAAGTGACTGTATTAAACATCCCAACTAACGAAGAAGTTGAAATCGCGCGAGACATCGAACGTTTACGCAAATAATACAAATCGAAGGTTTGAAGAGAAACTTCTAAATCCTTGGATTTGTTTATAGTAGTGATTGTAGGAGA
>CALIJD010000235.1 GCA_938017885.1 uncultured Granulicatella sp. | reverse complement strand
GAACCTTTGTAGAGGATTTCTCACTTTATAACTATCTACTGTATTTTTTATTTTAGCTTTTGCTGTTTTAAATGCCCATTCAATACTTTGCATATGTTCATTTATTTCGAATTTGTAAAAATCATGATTTTTTTTATTTGTTTTCATCCATTTCATTGAACTCAACTCCTGTCATTTTTTTAATTCTTTCTAATGACAGTTTAACATATTTTTTTTCAATTTCACATCCAATTATATTCCTATTATTTTTTATTGCTGAAATAAATTCGCTCCCACTTCCAATGAATGGTACAAAAATATTATCATTTTCATTAGAATGAGTGAGGATAATCCTATCACATATTTTTTGGGCCTTTACTGTTGGATGTTCACATCTTTCAATTGAAGACTGACTTGCTTCCGCTATATCATACCATACATTTGATACTCTTTTGAATTTATTTTTTCTTAGTTTCCCGTTGCTTCCCAAGTCCTTTCTTTCGCTTTTTTCTTCAAGATAAGGAATGTTAAATGTATAGTTTTTAGTTTTAGTTAGGAAAAGAATATCTTCACGTGCTGACATATAGTTTGTTTTTGTTCCGATACCTCTTGTATTTCTTTGTGTAATCCAGTTCTGTCTTAAAAATATTTCTTCATCTTCAATCATTATGGCAATCCTTGCAAAAGTTATCTGTCTTTTTCCAAGCGAACCATAAAGGATTAACGTTCCCGTATCTTTTAATATCCTTTTGCATTCGAAAAGCCATTTTTTACACCACTCAACATATTCTTTTTCATTTTTGAAAACAAAATCAAATTCTCCATAAACTTGAAAATAAGGTGGATCAGCAATTATTAAATCAATACTTTTTTCAGGAATTGTTTTTATATAATCCATTACATCACTAAGGACTATTTTGTTTTTTTTGCTTTCATAAATTGTCATTTTTCTTCACCTCTGATTTGTTTTCAAGTTATAAATAGTAATGCCCCTAATATTATAAACAATTTTTTCATTTAAAATTTTCCTTTCTTTTTTTATTTTAATTTACCACAAAAAAAGAAAAACGCCCAAATGAATTGAGCGTTTTTTTAAAATTTTGTAAACGGTTAGAACATGGATGAACTGTGAATCGTGCTTGGTCGACTGTTTGGGTTCACATACGTCATCGCAGCATTAATGGCAACAGGTGCTTCACCAAATCCAGTAGCAATGATTTTTACTTTGCCGTCATATGTTGCGATATCTCCAACAGCAAAGACACCAGGAAGTGTGGTTTCCATTTGGCTGTTTGTCACAATACAATTTCTTTGAACTTCAAATCCCCAATTTTTCATGCCCCCGATAGAAGAAGAGAAGCCGTAGTTCACAATGAAATCGTCAACAGGAATTTCGATTTGATCTTCACCTTTAGCGTGTTTTAGTACAACGGATTGAATTTTCTCACCATTCCCGATTATTTGGTCAGGAAGATAAGGGGTTAACATTTCAACGCTCGATTCTTCAAGTTGTTTTACGCTATGTTCTTGAGCTCGAAACTGAGGTCGACGATGAATGATAGAAACTTTTTTTGCAATGGGTTCCAAGGCAAGTGCCCAGTCTACAGCAGAGTCACCACCTCCACAGATAGCGACAGTATGGTCTCTAAATCGTTCTAGGTTATTGACAAAATAATGTAAATTTTTACCTTCATATTGTAAAGCTTCATCATTTTCTAGTTTTCTTGGTCGAAAGGCTCCATTTCCACAGGCAATAATCACCGTTTTTGCTAAATGGGTTTGTTTTGAAGTAATCACTTCATAGCCAAACTCAGTTTTGTTTAATTCAAGAGCTTCTTCTTCTAAACAGTACTGAGTGTTTGGGAATCTTTCTAATTGTGCTAATAAGTTTTCAATTAATGTTCCTGCTTGAATTTCAGGGAAAGCAGGGATGTCATAGATTTTCTTTTCAGGATATAACATCCATGGTTGACCGCCTAATTCTGGTAAACTTTCTATAATTTTAACAGAAGCTTGGCGTAGACCAGCGTAAAAAGCGGTGAAAAGCCCGACAGGCCCACCGCCGATAATAATAATATCAACAATCTCTTGAGTCACTTTGTACCTCCGATTAATAGAACATTCTTAAAATAAAGGCCATTATAATTCCTGTTAATACCCCGGCAAAGACCTCTACTGGTTTGTGACCTAAATACTTTTTAATAATTAATTTTTTATTTTCTTCCGCATCGAAAATATTGATGGGATCATCTTCTGATTCGATTTCGACATGCTTTAGAGAACTAGACTCTTCTCGCAAATGTTCTTCGTATAATTTTTGTAATAAAATCCCTTGTTCACCGCTTTGTCGTCTTACCGCCATTGCATCGAACATAACGATTAAGCCAAAAGTAGTGGCAATAGCTACTAAAGGAGAAGTGAATCCATATTCGATAATTAGAGCAGTAATCAAAGAGCTAACTGCTGCAGAATGAGAGCTAGGCATTCCACCAGTACTCGTTACTAAAGAAACATGAGCATCTGGTTTCTTTGAAAAATAGGCAATAGGAAATTTAACAAATTGTGCAAACAGAATCGAACAAATAGAAGCGACTAATGGATAATTCTGAAATATTGTCATTCAACTACACTCTTTCTTTTTTTATACTAATCTACTATACCATGAATTCATCAAAATCACTAAGGAAATTTATAGAATGAAATGATTTTTTTCTTAAGTTTTGTAGAAAGGCTAAATTGCACCTGTTTGGCTTTTGTGGTTTAATAGAAGAGGTTAGATGAGCAATTCATCATAAAGAAGTAAAAGGAGATGGAAGAATGAGTCAATTTCCACAATTAAATGAACTAAATACAAGTAATCCACTTGTTACAGTGCATACAAATCATGGAGATTTCAAATTGGAATTATTCCCTGAAATTGCGCCTAAAACGGTAGAAAACTTTGTAACACACGCTAAAAATGGTTATTATAACGGAGTGATTTTCCACCGTGTTATTGAAGATTTCATGATTCAAGGAGGCGACCCAACTGGAACAGGTATGGGTGGCGAGTCGATTTATGGCTGTACTTTTGAGGATGAGTTTTCAAAAGAAGCGTTTAACTTATATGGAGCTCTTTCAATGGCAAATGCGGGTCCAAATACAAATGGATCACAATTTTTCATCGTTACAGCAAAACAAGTACCCGCTCAAATGTTAAAACAATTAAAAGATGGCGGCTGGCCTGAAGAAATCGTTGAAGAATATGCTAAAATTGGTGGTACACCATGGTTAGATCATCGTCATACTGTCTTTGGTCGCGTCGTTGAAGGAATGGATACCGTTCTTAAAATTGAAGGCGTTAAAAGAAATGGACAAGATCGTCCACTTGAAGATGTAGTGATTGAATCCATGGAAGTAAACGCGTAGGGAGGTCCTATGAGCAAAACTTTTAGAATTGGGGACATCGTTACTGCAAAAGTAACGGGTGTACAAAATTACGGAGTTTTCTTAGAGCTAGACGAAGATACGCAAGGATTGATTCATATTTCTGAGTGTAAGCATGGATATATGGATAATGTGCATGATTTTGTGAAAGTGGGACAGGAAGTGACGGCGAAAGTCATTGACGTCGATGAATTCTCAAATAAGATTAGTTTATCGATTCGAGCACTTGAAAAATTAGATGTACCAGACTTTCCACAACGCATTAAGAAAAATCGCAAACGGTACACTCCTTCGATTGGTTTTTCTAGCTTAGCCAAGAAACTGCCAATATGGATTGAAGAAGCTCAAGAAAAATTTGTAAAAGATAAAAATAAGAGTTAATAGATTCGCTTTTTAAAGAATCTGATTGACGAAAATAAAAATTTTAAGGAGGCATTCAAATGGGACATATTTCATTTGATTATTCAAAAGCATTAGGTTTCTTTAATCAAGAAGAAATCGATCACTTGCAATCTACTGTGACTGCATTAGATAAAGACTTACGCGAAGGATTAGGCGCAGGAAACGACTTCACAGGTTGGATTAACTTACCACGAGACTATGACAAAGAAGAATTTGCTCGTATTAAAGCAGCTGCTAAAAAGATTCAAGAAGAATCTGAAGTATTAGTGGTAATCGGTATCGGTGGTTCATACTTAGGAGCTCGCGCAGCGATTGATTTTTTAAACCACGCTTTCTATAACTACTTACCAAGTGACAAACGTAAAACTCCTCAAGTATTATTTGCAGGAAACAGCATTAGCTCAACATACTTACAAGGGTTAATCGACTTAATTGGAGATCGTGATTTCTCTGTAAATGTGATTTCTAAATCTGGTACAACTACAGAACCAGCGATTGCTTTCCGTGTATTTAAAGATTTATTAATTAAGAAATATGGTAAAGAAGAAGCTGTAAACCGTATTTACGCTACAACTGACCGCGCTCGTGGAGCATTAAAATCTGAAGCAGATGTGGAAGGATACCAAACATTTGTAATTCCTGATGATGTCGGTGGACGTTTCACAGTGTTAACAGCTGTAGGCTTACTTCCAATTGCAGTAACTGGTGCAGATGTAGATGCATTAATGCAAGGGGCTGAAGATGCACGTGTGGCATATAGCTCACCAAACTTAAAAGAAAACGAAGCTTACCAATACGCTGTAGCACGTAATGTGTTATACCGTAAAGGAAAAGTGACTGAGTTACTCATTAACTACGAACCAACATTACAATACTTCTCTGAATGGTGGAAACAATTATTTGGTGAATCTGAAGGGAAAGACTTCAAAGGAATTTATCCTTCAAGTGCAAACTTCTCAACGGATTTACACTCACTAGGACAATACATCCAAGAAGGTCGTCGTAACATCTTCGAAACTGTTATCAAAGTGGGCAAACCAAATGAAGAAGTAACAATTCCTGAAACAGAAGAAGATTTAGATGGATTAGGATACTTACAAGGAAAAACAATGGACTTCGTCAATACAAAAGCTTTCCAAGGAACATTACTAGCGCATACAGATGGTCAAGTTCCAAACTTTGTAGTGAACATTCCTGATATGTCAGCTTACACATTAGGACATTTAATCTACTTCTTCGAAATCGCAGTTGGAATTTCTGGTTACTTAAATGGTGTAAATCCATTTGATCAACCAGGGGTAGAAGCATACAAGAAAAACATGTTTGCTTTACTTGGAAAACCAGGATTCGAAGACTTAGCAAAAGAATTAAACGAACGTCTATAATAGGCATACCGCATTCTCCAAGCGAGGGTGCGGTTTTTTGTATCTTTTC
>CALIJD010000234.1 GCA_938017885.1 uncultured Granulicatella sp. | reverse complement strand
TCTTATCTGTTGGAGATTTAAGAACATGAATCTCCCCATCCCACAAAGGCGTTTTATCATTCATATCAAAATAAGTCTGTAGTAAATCATATTTATTAATAAATGTTGAAATATAATTTACTCCCATAGTTTCAATTTTTTTATTATTACCCAACATACTCACCTCTATAACCCAAACATCTCACAATATTAACTCAACCGATTGTGTATAGATAGAGAGGCCCTTGACAAATTTGCCAGAGCCTCTCTACTTCTATTCTATAAAATGCTATCGACATAACATTTTTAAACATCTTTTTGGTGATGTACTCACCCGCTTCTGGGTTTCCTATTCCGTTGATGATAACATCATAGACCCACCCTGTGAGTCCTTATGTTTTGTGATTCTTTTTAGTTGGCATCCTTAATTTTATTAAAGATACTTTCCGTAATATAGGCTCCTGCTTCTTCTTTGCCTGTTCCATTGATAATAACATCATGAAGACTCAAGTTGCCGTCCAATTGTTGGATCAGTCCTTGCCATTCTTCTCCAAATTCTTTACGCAGTCTCTTCCAATCTGTAAAGAATAGAAGTGCCTTCTCTTTTTCTTTTCCATCTTGCATGGCTAAGTCAAATGTGAATCCTTCTTTAAAGGTGGTATTGCCATTTTCATCCACCTTTGGCAATTCCCCATGTCCTCTCATCGGAACAATAAAGCGCGCTGTTTTCAAGGCTTCGGCTAAATGATGGAAATACATATTGAATAGAATTTCGCGGTCGGGCGTATCTGGTTTCCCTAGTTGTCCAAGGAGATGTAACCAGCGGACCACGTCTGGATTCGTTACGGGAATATCGATTTCTCTCATCCCTTCGTAGTTCGGAAATTCGATTAACCCTTCCGCAGCAATCGACGTTTCTTCTGCCACAAATTGAATTCCTCGAGCTCCATCTAATAAAATAACTTCGCTTAAGAAATTACGGATGCCGTCTTTATTCGGTCCGTTTTCAATGCGACGTAATTCAAACTCGTCATTATCTTCAAATTTCTCTTTAAGATTTTCTTTATAAGCCGCTGGGATTAAACGTACTAATGGCGCAGTTGTATAGTAGCTGCCATCTTCTTTTTTCATCGTCTTTGTAAATAAATAAGGCTCACCGGTTGTGACAGAATAAACTGCATAAATTTCATCCACTAAGAATAATTTATCACGGGTAATCGTTACTAAATTGTGGATTTTCTCCATATTTTCAGAACGTCTTTCCTCCGTGTCTTCTGCGGCATTAATATTGCAATACCATAAGAAAAGACGCCAAATTTCAGCTACATCCGTTACGGATAAGTACACACGGTCAATATCTGAAATCTCGCCATTTTGAACGCCTACAAAGGATTCTCCGATAGCGTTAATATAGGTTCCGTAAAGATTATTTTCACTAGTCCCTTCAGAATGAACGACTGAACCTTTATAAAGACCATATTGAGCACCATTTTCAATCCATGCTGCAATTTTTTTATTAGAAGCTTCCATCACGCGTCCGTTATTGCCATCTTCTAAAGCATATACAGCTGATTTCACAGGTTTGTCAGTATCACTTCCCAATTTTGTAATAATGACTTCATCCCCAACTTTAATCGTTCCTGTGACATACCCTGTAACAACTAAGTCAGGAGAGTCCTTCCCTGCGCTAAATACATTTTCTACCCCAAGTGCAAAACCTTTCTTAGGGTCCTCAGAAGGTTGGCTACCTTCAGCAGGTTCGGCAGTTTCTTCTGCTTTTACCGCTTCCTCTTTCACTTCTGCTTTTTCTGGTTCTTCCTTTTTAAGCTCTTCATGTTTTACTTCTTCTTGAACCACTTCATCTTTCTTTGGTTCTTCTTTTTTACGAGAGAAAAAATCTTTTAATCCCATTGTAAAACCTCCTAATGGTTAATAGTTTCATTATAGCACACTTCATTCATTCTTTACGGCTTTTTCACAACGGCGATGATGTAATGGACGGTTACCGTAGCCAGTGGATGTTCATTACTATAGGCTTTGTCTTCTGGAGTGGCCCCCCAGTATAAAGGCGTCATCTCTAGTAAATGGCGATAGGTCGCATCCGTTAAATTCACCGTGTAGCGTACCTCTTCAAACGTGACTTGAGGGCATTCAGACTGCACTCGCTCTAGAATATCCGCATTCGAATACGTTTGTTTTTCAGGATTTGAACGGTAGAGCTGTTGGCGTAATTCCTCTAAATAATCGTTGCCAGGAATCACTTTAATAAGCGCCCCTCCTGGAGCCAATACGCGCATAAATTCTTGGTAGTTCGACGGCGTTAAAATATTTACAAGCGTCCCGCATGATTCATCCGCAAACGGCAGATTCGCCAAGTCTCCTAAGAAGAAAAGCGCTTGGTTTCCAAAATGAACTGACGCTTGATGAATGCCTTCTTTGGCAATATCCATGCCGCATAAAGGTGCCTTCACACGCTTAGAGAACCACGATAAATGACTGCCTTCCCCGCATCCGATATCAACAATAAACTTCTCTTCGCCTGCCGAAAGATAGGGCAAGATTGCCTCTAATAGTGGCTCAAAGAAACCACTCTGCGCCAGTTCATAGCGGTGCTGGAACAAGGTTGCATCATAATCCGTATTCGCATTTTGCTTCATCAGATGCAAGGTCCCTTTTTTGGAAATATTAAACCGATGCCCCTTCTTGCAGACCACGCTATGATTTTCTGCAGAAACCATCGCATCATGGCAATAAGGACATCGAAATGCTTGTAAATATTGGTTGATAAAGTGCTCGGCCCAATCGATTTTCTTAATGGCCGCGTTTGGTGCTTCTGATTTTGTCATTCGACACACTCTTTCTTATTTTCTCCATTTCAGTATTTTTCAAATAGTGAACTACATATATTCAGATATTTATTTTCAAAACCTTCGATAGTTCCACCTCTACCGGTTTTAATAAAAACCAGATATTTTTCACCTTTTATTATTCCAAACTGCTTTCCTATTAATTTGTCATATTTTTTCAATAATTATCCTCCACCTTTGTTCATAACTGAAATCCCTTCATCCAATTTATTTTACATGTTTAAAATAACATAAAGAATGTACAATATTTTGCACATTGAAATTATATTGCAATGTGGTATTAGCTGCTGATATCATAATGTCCTTAAAAACAAAAAAGCTCCCTCCGATCAGTCGTAAGGAACCTTTATTATACTTCTATATAATTATATTATTTACTTTGCAAATCCCTTTATTACCTCAATAAATCTCTCGCCGTATTTGCCGTATTTATTTTCTCCAACACCGGAAACATTTAGCATATCGGATTTTGTAGTCGGCATCTTTGCGCACATATCTATCAATGTCTTATCATTAAAAACGATATACGGAGGTATCCTTTCAGTTCTTGCAATTTCAAGTCTAAGCTCTTTTAACTTATCAAAGAGCTTGAAGCCTTTAGAAGTTAGTGAATCCATGCCTTTTTTATTCTTCTTAGGCTTTTCCTTTCTCTTGGCCATCTTATCTTCATCTGTAATCTTGACCATCACTTTAGTCT
>CALIJD010000233.1 GCA_938017885.1 uncultured Granulicatella sp. | reverse complement strand
TGAAAAAGAAAACGAACATGGGAAAGCTGTCGTTTTAGAAAAAGTATTATAAACCGTTCAAGATGAAATATAGTTTATCAAAGAAACAGTAAATCATTTGGTTTACTGTTTTTAATTACGGTAAATACTGAAAACTAAAGGCTTCATAGTGGGGACTCACCATTAAAATCTATTTACGGATATTATCAGAAAGCTCTTTTTAGTGTTCACAAGTTTGTTTATTTGTTACACTGATAATGACTTATTAGGAGGCATATTATGGTAAAACAAAAATTATTACTTGTAGACGGAAGTAGCTTAGCATTCCGCGCGTTTTTCTCAATTTTAGATTTAAATCGTTTTAAAAATTCTAACGGCTTACATACAAACGCACTCTATTCATTTCATCGTATGTTTAAGTCGATTTTAGATTCAGAAAAACCTACACATGTACTTGTAGCATGGGACGCTGGGAAGACAACTTTCCGTACAGAAATGTATGCAGATTATAAAGGAGGACGTTCAAAAACTCCAGGGGAATTTATTGAACAAATGCCGTATTTTAATGTGCTTTTAGATGCATGGGGAATTCCTCATTATCGATTAAATCAATATGAAGCGGATGATATAATCGGCACTCTTGCAAGAAAAGGGGAAGAAGCAGGATATGAAGTCGTGGTTCTTTCAGGAGATAAAGACTTAATTCAGCTTGCAGACAATAATATCACTGTGAAAATAACTACAAAGGGAGTGACTGAACTGGTCGAATATACTCCTGAAGTGATTTTCGAAAAATATGGATTAACACCTGAACAAATTATCGACATGAAGGGATTAATGGGAGACTCTTCCGACAACTATCCTGGAGTTACAAAAGTCGGTGAAAAGACAGCTGTGAAGCTTCTTCAAGAATTTGGCAGTGTAGAAGGCATTTATGAACATGTAGATGAAATGAAGAAGAGTAAGTTGAAAGAAAACTTAATGAAGGATAAAGAGTTGGCTTTCTTAAGTAAGAAACTAGCGCGCATTAATGTAAAGTCGCCAATCGAAATTACATTGGAAGATACACTTCGCAAGGAACAAGATGTGGATGCATTGATGTCGTTCTATAAGGAAATGAACTTCAATTCTTTCCAATCCGACCTGCTAAATTCGGGCGCTACGACAGTTGAAGACACTTTAACAGTTGATCGCCCAAATGTAGAGAGTGTAGCAGAGATTACCGAAGAAATGATTAAAGGTGCAACAAGTGTGCATTTTGAGACCCTTGAAGCAAACTATCATGTAGCAGACGTAATCGCCGTTGCCTTTGGAAATGAAAAGGATGTTTTCGTGACGGATTTAGATACGGCAGTTGCTTCAGAAGCCTTCAAGAAATGGCTTTCGGATGCGTCTGTTGAGAAACATTTATTTGATACAAAAGCAGCAAAAGTACTTGCGCACCGCTTCGGCCTCGACTTAAAAGGTGCCAATTATGATGTGTCTCTTCTTGCGTATTTAGTGGATACAAATGATATCGTGAAAGAAATTAGTGACGTAGCCCGTCGTGTCGATGTGACGATTCTTTCCAGTGACGAAGCAGTCTACGGAAAAGGTGTTAAAATCCAAATTCCTGAAGATAAAGAGGTTTGGAATCAGCATTTAGCTGCAAAAATATATACGATTGCTGTGGCACCTGAAAAGCTATTGAAACGCCTTGAAGAAAATGAACAAACTCATCTCTATTGGGAAATGGAATTGCCAGTGAGCGATATTTTAGCTCGCATGGAAATTCAAGGGATTCGCGTTGATAAAGAACGTTTGGTTGAGATGGGTATAGAATTTGAAGAGCGTCTAAAAGAAATCGAACAAGAAATTTACGAGCTAGCTGGTGAAGAGTTTAATATCAATTCGACCAAACAACTCGGTGTTATCTTATTTGAAAAGATGGGATTACCAGTCATTAAGAAGACGAAGACTGGCTATTCAACTGCGGTAGATGTTTTGGAAAAATTGGCGCATCAAGCTCCAATCGTAGAATTAATTTTAGAATATCGTCAATTAGCTAAATTAAATTCAACGTATGTAGAAGGATTGCAAGCGTATATTCAAGAGGATGGTAAGATTCATACACGATTCGTCCAAAATTTAACGCAAACAGGACGACTTAGCTCGGTAGATCCAAACTTACAAAATATTCCAATTCGTACAAAAGAAGGCCGTCGTATCCGTTACGCGTTCTTACCAGAACACGATGATTGGAAGATTCTCTCAAGTGACTATTCGCAAATTGAACTACGTGTGTTAGCCCATATTGCTGGCGATAAACATATGATAGAAGCCTTCAAAAATAACGTAGACATTCATACCAATACTGCAATGCGTGTGTTTGGTATTACAAATCCGGAGGATGTTACCAGTGAAATGCGTCGTCAAGCCAAAGCCGTGAACTTTGGAATCGTTTATGGAATTAGTGATTATGGATTGTCTCAAAACTTGAATATTTCCCGCAAGAGAGCAAAAGAATTTATTGACCGTTACTTAGAAGAGTTTCAAGGGGTAAAAGACTTTATGGAATCTGTTGTAAAAGAGGCGCGTGAGAAAGATTATGTGGAAACCTTATTCCACCGTCGTCGCTACCTGCCAGATATCCATTCAAGTAACTTTAATTTACGTTCATTCGCAGAGCGTACAGCGATGAACTCACCAATTCAAGGAAGCGCCGCGGATATTTTGAAGATGGCGATGATTGAATTAGATCGTGAAATGAGGGAACGTCAATTTAAAGCAAACCTATTATTACAAGTGCACGATGAATTGATTTTTGAAGTGCCACAAGATGAATTAGAAAGTCTTCAAAGTTTAGTAGAAGAAGTCATGGAAAATGCCGTCAGTCTGAAAGTTCCACTACGAGCAGATAGTAATGTAGGGGACAACTGGTTTGAAGCCAAATAACTAAAAATAGAATGGGCATCTCATCTTAACAAATATAAGTTAGGGATGCCCATTGTGTTTTATCTTTTGAGTTTATAGCGTTTTTGTAGTATACTTTTTGAGTTAAGAGAAGAAGTTAAGGTGATGGAAGGGCTCTTTTAGCGTTCAGATTCCATCACTTTCATTTTGTCATCAATGGAGGAAATACATGAAATTAAGAAATGATATTCGCAATATTGCTATTATCGCCCACGTTGACCATGGTAAAACAACACTTGTGGATGAATTATTAAAACAATCAGATACTTTAGATGCACGTACAGAATTATCAGAACGCGCAATGGACTCAAACGATATCGAACGTGAACGCGGTATTACTATTTTAGCGAAAAATACAGCTGTTCAATATAAAGGAACTCGAATCAATATTATGGATACACCAGGACATGCGGACTTCGGTGGAGAAGTAGAACGTATCATGAAAATGGTAGACGGTGTAGTTCTTGTAGTGGATGCGTATGAAGGTACAATGCCTCAAACTCGTTTTGTATTGAAAAAAGCGTTAGAACAACATTTAACACCAATCGTTGTAGTAAACAAAATCGACCGTGACGCTGCTCGTCCAGAAGAAGTAGTTGATGAAGTATTAGAATTATTCATCGAATTAGGTGCGGATGATGATCAGTTAGAATTCCCAGTAGTTTATGCTTCAGCATTAAACGGAACTTCAAGTTTATCAGACAACCCAGCGGACCAAGAAAAAACAATGGATTACTTATTCGATACCATTATCGAACATATCCCAGCTCCAGTAGATAACTCAGATGAACCATTACAATTCCAAGTATCATTATTAGACTATAATGACTACGTTGGACGTATCGGTATCGGTCGTGTATTCCGTGGAACTATCAAAGTTGGGGATCAAGTAACGTTATTAAAATTAGACGGTACAAAGAAAAACTTCCGTGTTACTAAATTATTTGGTTTCTTCGGTTTAAATCGTTTAGAAATCAATGAAGCAAAAGCAGGGGACTTAATCGCTGTATCTGGTATGGAAGATATTTTCGTTGGAGAAACAGTAACTCCAGTAGATACACATGAAAGCTTACCAGTATTACACATTGACGAACCAACTTTACAAATGACATTCTTGACAAACAACTCACCATTTGCAGGTCGAGAAGGGAAGTTTGTAACAGCACGTAAGATTGAAGAA
>CALIJD010000232.1 GCA_938017885.1 uncultured Granulicatella sp. | reverse complement strand
CTTTTCCGCAGAATCCAAAGAAATAAATACGTTTATCACTTATCAATCTATTCAATGTAAATTTACAAAAAACGAGAGGTTTCGGTTTTTAATGATTTTAATTTGCTTCGTCTAAACCGGACCATCCGAAAAACAGGATGTGAGGGCGAGTGGTCAGCTTTCTACCCTTTACCGAAATTAACGCAAGCGTCCGATAAGGACGTGCGGATAATTGTCGGAAAGGAACGCGAAAGCTACGAGCCTGAACTCAACTCCAGGATGTGATGGCGAACGCCCATGTCCGAATCATTAGACTGATACAGCGCAGAGAGACACAAGCAAAAAACGGATTCACATTGTGAATCCGTTTTGTTTCGTAATTGATTACCCTCACCGTTAATAAACTACTGCCAAGAGCGTTCCTCTTAGTGATGAGTTGTTTCGACAAGCTTCTTTAGGTGCTCTAAGAGTTGATTTAAGGTGTCTAGTGTTTCTTGTGGTTTGTCCCATTGATAGAGATTTTGGAAGTAGGCTTGGATGTTTGCCTCAAAATCTTGTGGGAGAAGAGCGCAGTTTTCTTTTGCGTATGACAGCATCCGTTTTTCGCCAGGGTGTAATTGCTCATTCAAAGCAAAGAGAAGGTCAAAATAGGAAGCAAAGAACTCGCTACTTCTATGGTTCAAGGCAAGAACGTCCTTGCGTTTAAGGGCTTTTTTGATTTGTTTTGAAAAAGCAGGCAAGGATTTTTCGAGTAAAAGCGACTGTCTCTCGATGATATTTCGTTTCAGATTCGCAGGGTAAGGAATCTGGTATTTGTTCTGAAGCGCGCTGTATCGGTTTTCTTGGTCGTATAGAACTTTGCTATGAAGTAAGTTGTACCACATACAAGTCGTGTAGGCATTATGAGGCTGATGTTCTAGAACCACCTTCTGTAATTCTTGGTCAAAATCATCCAAGGAACGATAGATAAATTCAATTTCGATTCCATTATTTAGAATGCAGTCATCTTCCAATTCCCAAAATTGATTTTGGATTTCCATATATGAGCAGTACTTGCCGAGTAGTTTTTCGCGGATTTCAGGAGCAATCGGAGCTTTTAAGTAGACATAGACATCATAGTCTGAATCTTGATCATAATGCTCTCCAGCTCTAGAGCCCCCAAGGACCACGGCTTCTACTTGCTCTAGTTGGGCTAATTCTTCAAAAAGTTTTTCTGGCATCCTCTTTTCCTCCCTTTCAGTCAGTAAGTTCATTGTAGCAAAAAATCATGCAGATGCAATCTATATTTTTTTAGAAAAAAATAGGTATAATAGTAGTAAGATGTAAATAAAGGGGTCTTTCAAATGTGGATTGTATTTGCGTTGTTATCAGCTGTGTTTGCGGCGTTGACGTCGATATTTGCCAAAATAGGGATTGATGGTGTGAATTCGAATTTGGCAACGGCAGTGCGGACGGTTGTGGTTGTTGTGATGTCGTGGTTGATGGTGTTTATCACGAATAATCAGTCAGGACTGGCACAAATTAGTAAGAAAAGCTGGGTATTTCTCATTTTATCCGGGATTGCGACAGGGGCGTCATGGCTGTGCTATTACCGAGCGCTCCAACTAGGAAAGGCGACTGAAGTGGCTGCGGTGGATAAACTGAGCATTATTTTCACTTTGATTTTAGCGTTTATTTTTTTGCACGATACATTTACTGTGAAATCACTCATCGGTTGTGCACTCATTGCAACCGGGACTATTTTAATGGTGTGGTAACTATAAAACAAGCGTACGGATATCCCGTACGCTTGTTTTACTAACGAACAACATTGTAGAAAAAGTTTAAGATAACAAAGACGGCTACCGTAGTGAAGATACGGATAATTTGTCCGTATATCTTATCTTCGTGTGTTCTATCATACCAACTGGCTCCGATGCAACAGCAGACTGAACCGATGCCCCAAAGGATTATCCCCATTGGTTTAATAGATATAAACATTGTAGCAGATAAACCAGCGAGTGCTCCGCCGATGCTCATTAAGTACCCTTGTGGCGATTTTTTATCTTCTGAAAACATTTTTAACCCTTTCGAAGCATTGAATACTCCGAAGAAAAAAGCAATAACTGCAAGACCTTGTAATATTAAA
>CALIJD010000231.1 GCA_938017885.1 uncultured Granulicatella sp. | reverse complement strand
TTATTCTTAAATCGGGATTTCCATTTATAAATATTGCAGTGTGAATTCCCAACCCCCATGAATTATTATGGGTTTTATCATAATCAATTTCATATGATTTAATTATATGGTATTCGCTATCACCTCTATCACTAGTATCTTTATCTCTAATCTTTTTATCACTAACAACTATTCCATTAGGTTCTCTAATAATATTATCTTCTATATTTCTTAGTGCTTTTTCAATGGCTGCTATGACTTCTGGCTTCTGTAACTCTTCTCGAATATATACTTTCTCCCGATATTTTGTAATGACTACTATGGCGAGATATGATAATAGAATCCCTAGTATAATCCTCCCTATTTTTCTCTTTTTCTTCATATGAGTACTCCTAAAAATCATTGTATTTCTTCGATTGATTCTAATTGAAACTCCTTGTTTTTATAAAGAATATCTACTGGAAATCCTACAAAACAACCAATCAAAATCCAAAGCGTCAAAATAGTATTAAAAACTAAAAGTACCACACTTCCACCAATGCTAGCTCTTAAATAAAATAAAAAAAGAATCACGTTGATGGAAAGTGGAATGTAAAACGAAAGATGTCGCTTTGATGTTGTTTTAAATGTTGCGACATATCTCTTTGGATGCGCAGGCACTCGGTCTGTCACGTACTTTTTAGACATCATGGCAAATAATTTCATCAGTAGTGCTGCAAAGAGAATGGACATCATAAAGAGTCCTACTTGGAAAATAATTTGTTGATGTAATTTTTGTTTTCTTATGAATTCAGTTAACGTTCGATACACTATATTCGCAAATAATTGACTTCCTGCTGTAATCCCAACAAAAGTACTTGATTGCAGATTCTTTTGTTCAAACCTCGTATCATTTTTATCGATTTCAATCATATCAACCGTTACTTTATCTGATTGAACTCCAAAGCAGTAAAGTTTATTCGAAACTGTACTCACATCCATCAAATATCGATTACCTTGTGCGTCCATCAGCAATTTATAACACATAGAATTAGCGTTAGTGATTATTACTTCTTCCATAATCCACCCCGTTTTTACTGTTTTTCCTCGATTGATTCAAGTATAAAAATTTTATTATTGTACAAATTATCGACAGGGACTTCCACCAGCCAAACAAAAAATAGCCAAAATGCGAACATCATATTATATATCAATAATAATTCTCCCCAAGAAGGTGCTTTTGCGTAAAAGAAAAGGAGGACTGCAATAATGGCCAGAAAAATATAATAACTCGCATTGTTTTTACCTTCTGTTCTAAATGTAGCGATATACTTTTTAGGATTAGAAGGAAGTTTCTTTGATACCTTGAATCTAGAAACTCCTATCATTACTAGCGCTATTAAGAATGCCAAAATGAAAGCCCCTAGAAAAATTCCGTACTTTAGAAAAGGCTGTTGGTGAATATGATAGCTATCCAGCATCCCATCCAGTAGTTTCGTTATCGACTTTGATAGGAGAGGTGTACTTGCGAACGCCCCTACACCTGCCACTACCGCTCCATTAACTTTTGTTTTCTTATCAAAAAGGCGACTCTTTTTATCAATCTCCACCATTTCCACACGCACTCTTTTGGGTTGAAATCCAAAACCAAACACGTTGGGTCTGATGGTACTCGTATCCATAAGATATTTTTTCCCGTTCGAGTCTGTCACGATTTTATGACATATAGACTTCGAAGCGTTAAAAGTTAGTTTGTTCATATATTCTCCTCGGTTTTACTGTATCTCTTCGATTGAGACAAGCTGCATTCTCTTTCGATTATAGTTTTGGTCGACAGGAGCCATTCCTAGCCAAAAAACAAAGAGAAGATGCGCTAATATTGTGATAGGAACTAAAAGAATGCCTTCTGTTCCATTAGTAGATTTTAAAAAGAAATAGAAAATAATAGCGATTAAAAGAATCATAAACCAGTTTGAATAGTCTCTCTTATTCCAGTAGGTAAATTTAGCGATATATCGTTTAGCGTTTGGCGAAACCCTCTTCGCGACTTTCTTCTTAGCCAACTGAATATAGACTTTCGCAAGAACAAATGCGAGTACTATCGACAATCCAAACATTATCCACTTCAAAAGTACTTGCTGATGAATATTGTACTTTAAGAAGACCCTCTCCAGAACTTTGTAGAGAATCGTCGTCAATGGTTGCGTTACTGCCACCACTCCTAGAAACTTAGATGACGAGTTAGCCTTAAATTCAAAATTCTGATCACGATTGCCAAACTCCACCATCTCCACTGTTACTTGCTTTGGAATAATCCCAAAACCATGAACATTCGGCGTCAGTGTACTCGTGTCCATGATGTATCTTTTTCCGTTAGCGTCCGTCACGATTTTATGGCATGTAGACATCGAATCTTTAAAAGTTAATTTGTTCAAGGCTTCCCCTCCTTTTCAAGTAAATTATTCAAAGATGTGGTATACTCCATCTTTCTCTATTCTTGGATGATGATTCATTCCTATCCGAGACATCTCTGGAATGCTATCTGAGTGCTCTAATCTAAAATCAATAAAAATTATTGTCTTTTGATTATTATTAAAGGTCCCTTTTACCGATAAATTGTATGACTCCGCAAAGATTCAATTGCTTACAGCTCCAACCTCTAGAGTATTCCAATCAAACTGTACAGATTCTATCTTTGGATATCTAGAATGGATCCACGCCACAATTTCTTCTTCGTGCTCTTTCAGCCACGCTAATTGCTTGTCTCTTGCCGTCGCAAAGATTGTGTTCTCTCTCCA
>CALIJD010000230.1 GCA_938017885.1 uncultured Granulicatella sp. | reverse complement strand
TTTACTTAAACGCTAAACCCAAAAAGGAGCCAGGCTACTTTTTGGGTGTTTTATTACCTAACTGTTAGTTGACGCAAAAGAGATAATTAGAACTACTATCCACGTAAAAGAACAATGAAAAAGAATCAGTTTATTGAAAGAATAGTGGGGAATCGCATCGGATGCGAATTAGTAGGAGCTAAAACTGCAAGTTTTTGCTTCTACTTTGAGGCTCCGAAGGCGAGAGACTATCGGCTCTCGTAGGTGCCTCACTATGACTCTTTCAATAACCAACTGATTTTTTAAATTGTTCTTTTATATTGCTGTATTATTTAACTTTCAAAATATCTTCTTTCGCGTGGATAAGCTCTGTAATCAATTGACAATACGGAGTTGGAATGCCATACTCCTTCCCTTTTCTAGCAACAAATCCATTCAAGAAGTCCACTTCAGTAAAGCGGTGGTTTTGAATTAAATCTTGGTGCATTGAAGGATAGTGACTACGAACTTTATTAGACGCAGTATACACATAATCTTTCATTGCAGCTGGATCAAGATGTACGCCTTCTTTTTCCGCAACAGCGACAAATTCAGCAATAATTTGCGTTACAATCGCTTCGGCTGTTGAAGTATCAAAAACTTCACCGATGTTGGCATCTAAGATGGCACATGTTGCGTTCATCGTACCGTTTACGCACGCTTTACGCCATGTTGAGAAATGAACGTCTTCGCTGTAGCTTGCGTTCAAGCCCGCTTTATCCATCACTTCTACTAATTCTTTAGCAATCGCTACACCACTTGGGTCCGCCGCTTGCATTTCTACCGTCCCAGTTCCGCCTAAACGCGCTACCCCTGGTTCGATTAGGCCCGCTGTCCAAATCGTAACCCCCATAATAATGTTTTTACGAGGAACGTATTTTGCCATCGTATCTTCGTGACCTAAACCATTTAAAAGACAAAGTACTTTCGTATCTTCGTGGATAATCGGTTTAATCTTCTCGAGCATTTCGCCTAATTTCATTGATTTCGTAAAGGCGATGACCACATCTACTTCTTCTGTTGCTTCTTCTGGTCGAACAATCTTAATATCAATCGTATCGGTATTGTCACCATTGACCACTTTCAAGCCATTCTTTTGAATCGCTTCAATGTGCGCTGGCCATTCATCGATCAGCGTCACCTCTTGTCCTGTTTTTGTTAACATATAGCCAAAACGGCAGCCCATTGCTCCTGCTCCTGCAATCGCGATTTTCATTATAACTCCCCTTTTCTCTTAAACGGTTAATTTGTAATCCTCTGGTTGAATCCATTTTAACACTTTTTCAAACAAATGAACGAATACGATGTTTAACACAATTGGCGCAACGACGAAAATAAGCGTCACAATAACGATATTCATCACACTCCATCCGCCCTCTGCTAAGTTTAGCGCATTGATGAGTCCCACTAATCCACTGAACCCGAACCCTGCACTTTGAGGGGTTCCTTGAATATTAAATAGAGCCGCCAATACTCCTAGAATGGCAGATGTACACATCATTGGTAATAAGATTTTTGGCTTTGCTAAAATATTTGCCATCGACATTTTTGGTGAACCGATGAAATGAGCAATTGCAGTTCCTTTTGGATTCACTTTCCATCCAGCAATCGCAAGACCAAACCCAGCTGCACAGATTCCAAGGTTTGCTGCCGCTGAACCTACACCGCTAAGGCTAATCGCCACGGCAATCCCTACCGTTGTAAATGGAGAAACGATTAACATGCAGAAAATAACGGCTAATAATAAACACATAATAACGGGTTGTAATGATAATAAATTTCCGATCCCTTGTCCGAGTATGGTTGTTAGTGTTTTGATGGTTGGTAATGCAAGGCGTCCCACCCCACCGACAACCACTAATAACACCGTTGGAATAACGATAATCGAGTAGGCTTTTGCTTTATTGCCAATCCATAAAATGACTGCTGCACCTAATGCTGCAGTGAGTCCCATCGTAATGATGTCTCCTGTACCACTAAACACAATTCCTTTTACGTCAGGATTGAAATTCGCAACGCCACCTGCAAATAAGACTGCTAGTGCCAACGCTCCTGTTTGAATTGGAGTGAATTTGAAAAATTGACCGACCATCAATCCGATAATTGCCCCCATTAATGTATTGGCCACTTGTGTTGCTTGGATAATCAATTGGCCTTGTGGGAATACTGGAAGGAGTGCCTTCACTAATTCCCCCAGTAGTGCTCCAGGGATAAGGGTAACCACAACGCCTAATGCAAGTGCGTTAAGGACGTTCATCGTGAACTCTTTCCCGCTGTATTTCTTTTGCTCCATAAAGCTTCCACCTTTCATAAGATTGGCTTTATTATAGCATATCCCCCCGCTTCTATTGTGATATTTTTGGTAAAAATACAGAATATATCAAAAAGCCTTCGGCTGATTGGAGTTCTTCATAATGGCTGTAATAGCTGTACCGGCATGAGCCAGAGTCTCATTGCCTATTAAGCTTCAAACTGACTCTACAAAATGAATTTTTAGAGTCAGTAATTCACATTAATTACATTCGCTATTTACTGCCATTATAGACTCTAATCTCCTACGGCTTTTCATCTGCTATTTTACTTAAAAACATGCTAGCGCTGCGAAGTATGCTAAAGCCAACCTTAAAAAAGCTTCGTTATGGTGGGTTGAGTTCCAAGGGAAAGAGTGCTTCCTAACGCAATTAATTAGGCGGGGTTACTCTTAGGAACTTTGCATTGATGAAATTATCATATATGGTAATTATCATATATGATAATTTTCAGTTTGAAAAAACTTTTTCGAAAAACTTTTTTTGTTTTAAGTTCATTTTAAGTAAGCTCGTTATGATAAAACCATCAACAAATAGTTGATAGGAAGCGAGGGGGACCAAAATGAAAAGAAACAGAATGATTGTTCTATTATCCACGATTACTATTGCAACAACTTTAGTTGCATGCCAAAACACACAAGCACAAACACAAGAGGCGGCGACTTCTCAAGTCCAAGCACAACAGAGTCCCCCAGCTAAACCTGGAGGAGAAGGGTTTGGCGGGAGCGACCATGTGACACAAGGTGAGGCAGCAACAAATTTAACAACAGATGCAACCGTAACAGGAGAAACTTATGAATCTACCGGAGATGATGAAAATGCACTCCGTGTAACAGGAGCAACAGTCACATTAGACGGCGTAACGATTAACAAAACAGCCGGAGCGACATCGAACACAGAAAACGGAGACTTCTACGGAATGAACGCAGGATTCTTAGCAACCGATGGAGCAACTGTAACAATCACAAACGCTACCGTAAATACAACAGCACAAAACGGGAACGGGGTTTTCAGTTATGGATCTGGAACGACCGTCAATGTATCCGATACAACCATCACCACAACGAAAGATAACTCAGGTGGTATCCAAACAACTGGTGGCGCTGCAATGAACGTTACAAACTTGACGGTGAACACCGCAGGAAATTCATCAGCAGCGATTCGTACAGATCGTGGTGGTGGTACGGTAGTCGTAGACAAAGGAACGTACGCTTCTACAGGATACAACTCACCAGCCGTATATTCTACAGCGAATGTCACTGTTAAAAATGCAACTTTAAACGCTGAAAACTCAGAAGCGCTTGTAATCAAAGGGCAAAACTATATTACATTAGAAAATACAAACGTAACAGGAAATATGAGTTCAACTGAGGGTAGCTCTTCAGACAGTAACGTGCACAACGTGATGATTTACCAATCAATGTCAGGAGATGCTGAAAGCGGAACGGCTACTTTCACAATGAAAGGTGGCACATTAACAGGATGTAATGGAGACCAAATCTATGTAACGAACACACACAGCGTTATTACTTTAGAAGACGTAACGATTACAAATCAAGATACATCTGGCAGATTACTTGCCGTCTTAGGAAATGATGCGACACGTGGCTGGGGTACAGCCGGTGCCAATGGTGGTCAGGTTGAATTAACTACGACAAACCAAACATTAACAGGGGCTATTGAGGTTGATACCGTTTCTACTTTGAACTTTACAATGGGCAAAGGAACAAACTTTACAGGTACAATCAATATAGTAGAAAATGCTGAAGGAGGGACTGTCGTGGACAATAATGCAGTTATCACAGTAGAAGAGGGGGCGACATGGACGTTGACAGGAAACGTCAAAATTACATCATTAACGAACAAAGGAACCATTAACTTGAATGGATATACAATTACATTAGCCGATGGGACCGTCTTAAAATAAAAACTTAACGAAACTTGAAGAAGTTAGACAATTGTCTAGCTTCTTCTTTTTTTCTGCATTGGAATGGGTCATTTGTTTTAAAATAGTAGTGTAATATCCCTTTTAGGATGTCTCTAAAAAAGACTTTACACTTTTTCAAGCGTTTTTTGAAAGTGGAAGAAAACAGAAGATTGTGATAAAATTGGTCAAAAGAACGTATAAAAGAGGTGCTCTGATGGATCAAAACGAAAATAAAAATGTAGAATTAGAATCAGTTGAAAAGAAAGCTACAGAAGTGAAAGAAGAAGTAGTAGAAGCTGCTGAAAAAACAGCAGAAGAAGTAGTGGAAGCCGCTGAAAAAACAGCAGAAGAAGTCAAAGAAGTTGTAGAAACAGCCAAAGAAGAAGTTTCTGAGGCAAAGAATCCTGAAGCGGATGGAGACTTTAAAGAAGTTGTAGAAAACGTAAAAGAAAAAGCAGGGGAAGCAACTGAAAAAGCAAAAGAAGTTGCCGGTGTTGCTAAAGAAAAAATGGAAGAAGCAGCCAAAAAAGTATTCACTGAAGAAAATAAAGAAAAAATGAGTCAAGCAGTGGATACAGTTGCAAGCTATAATAAAAATTCTTTATTCGAAAAAATCTTTTTTGGTTTATCGGTTGCTATCACGTTATTCTCTGGGTTAGTTGTTCTTAATGGTCTTGGCTATGCCTTAAAAGGGAACGCTCTGACTTCCGTTGATTTCTACGAAGTTTCAAATAAAGTGAAAAACTTGAACTTATACTTTAGTTTAACGTTCTTCTTAACCATTATTGCAACTGTTTTTGTTGCGTATTTCTTATTTATGGCGAACAAATCTAAGAAAAACTTATGGACAAATGTAAATGTAGCCTCACTAGCAATGGTCGTTGGTGTATACTTAGCTCACCTTTTAGGCGGAGGATTTATTAGTCTTATCGGCACAATGACAGATATGTTTAATGGAAAAGTGAACACAACTATTTCAAATTTAGTAATGCAAGCTTTCACAGATCCAAATCATGCGACAAAACAAGCGATGTCTTTAGTGAACAGCTTCGAATCAGGATCTAAATTAGCGGTATTATTCTATATTGTTGCCTGTGCAGCAGCGATTGTTACTTCTTACTTCTATTATCAAAAACTATTCCAAAAGAAAGACTAAGAATTAGAATGACTTTCTCTTCTTATGGGAGATTAGTTTATTTGAGAACAGTTCAGAAGTAACCAAAAAAATTAAATCGCTATTCTTTGTTGGTAGTGGCCTGAATTGAAAACTAAAAATAAACGAAACAATCCCCTTTCTGTATGTTAATTGCACAGAGGGGATTTGTTGATTATAGAGAGTTATTGGGGTGAACCCCATTTTGCATAGTTATTGTAGATATATTATGGACTGAGGTGAAATTATGGCATTTGATTCATTAAGTGAACGACTAAATAAAACATTTCGTCATCTAAGTGG
>CALIJD010000229.1 GCA_938017885.1 uncultured Granulicatella sp. | reverse complement strand
GCATTGGCTGCTGCGGAGAAATTAAAAGAACAAATGAACGATGCAAGTCGCTTATTGCCAGGAGGATATATTTATCTTTCTGATTTACTTGCAAAACCAAATGTATTACATGATTTAGGAAAAATGATTGCATCTGCTTACGAAGATAAGAAGATTGATGCCGTTATGACCGTTGCAACAAAAGGGGTTCCTATTGCACAAACGGTAGCTAATTATTTAAACGTTCCTTTCGTCATTGTTCGTCGTGATTCAAAAATTACAGAAGGTTCTACTGTAAGTATTAACTACGTTTCCGGTTCTTCTTCTCGTGTGGAGAAAATGGAATTATCTAAACGGACACTTCCTAGTGGATCTAATGTATTAATCGTTGACGATTTCTTAAAAGCTGGTGGTACGATTAACGGAATGCGTAGCTTAATTCAAGAGTTCGATTCGACCACTGCAGGAGCGGTTGTGTTCTGTGAATCTGGAGTGTCTAATCACAATGTCTCTGATTATTCTTCTATCATTAAAATTACAGAAATTGATACCGAATCTCAAAAAATCAAAGCTGTTTTAGGAAACTTCTTTGATACCCATGAATTTTTATAAGAAAAAATGAAATAAAGCGAAGAGCCTGTAAGGGTTCTTCGCTTTTTGTATGCATGAAAAATTATCATATATGATAATTTCGTTAAATGAAAAATAAGAATAAGGACCACAATGGCAATACCGCTAAGTAGGCAATGGTTGTCATAGTCACGACATTCGTAGCAAAATCAACATCTCCTCCTGCTTCTGCCGCTAAAATCGGCATAATAACCAGCGTCGGAATCGTGGATTGAATCATAAAGGTTTCTTTTAATAGCGTGTTATCTGTCCCACCAATGAGTAAAACAAGAACCATTAAAATTGGGAAAATAATAAATCGTCCGGATAGAGCCAGTACTGTATCGCGGTCTACCTTCAGTGTTCCCAGGCCACTTTGCTTGAGATTAATCCCAATATACATCAGTGACAATGGCGTCACTAAACTTCCCACTATACTAATCGAATTCTGGGCAAAAGTTGGAATTGGAATCCCTAATGCTACCACTCCTAAAGCCAACAAAAAGGCAATAAGTGGTGGCGAACAGAGACTCTTCCACTCGATTCCTTTGTTTTTATTTCCACCAGGACGGTCAGTGGCTACAACATACGTTCCCACCGTAAAAATCGACAATGTATTTATCACGTAGTAGACCAAGAAGTATGGCATCGCTTCTTCTCCAAAAAGGGAGAGGTTGAGCGGTAGCCCCATAAAGACCGTGTTCGCATTAACGAATGTGTTGAGCATAATCCCTCGTCTTCCAACGGGAACTTTAAATAATACCACAGCGCCCCATGCTACTAAGTACCCTAATATCACCGCAACCAGTGGATAGAGACTGGCTCCAAAGAAGCTCACGAGTTGTTCTCTTGTGATAAATTTTAATACGGAAACAAAGATAGACGCTGGCAAAGCAATTTTCAAAATCAAATCCGCAATGCTCTTACTGAATCCTTTCTGAAACCATCCCTTGGCCTGCAAAAGATAGCCGAGTGCGATGACCGCTAGTATTGTCACTAGACTCGATAACGCCTGTATAATCACATGCTTGTCCTCCAAATAATCTTATGAGAGATACTATACGCTCTCCTGACCTTTTCGTCAAACTGATTCCACAAAAAAAGCCTACCAAATACATGGTAAGCTTTATAATTATGCTTTTTTACGGAAGGCACTCACGATAAATGAGATGAATAAAATGACAAGGAACACACATGTAATCGCCGCTCCTGGAGGGGCTTCGTAAATATAAGAAGCTGATAGACCTGCAAAGAAACCAATCAGACTAATGATAATCCCTCCGATAATTACTCCGTTAAACTTACTGCTAACACGGAGCGCAATCGAAGCTGGCAATACGATAACGGCTGATACTAGAAGAGATCCTGCGATTGGCATCATCACTGCAATCACAACTCCTGTAATCATCGTAAAGAGATTTGTCATCAATCGAACGGGCAGTCCCGCTGTCATTGCTGTGTCTTCATCGAATGATAAAACATAGAGTGGTTTACGGAAAATCGCATATAAACCAACTACAACAATGGCTAGTAAAATCATAATCCCCATTTGTTCATTTGTAATTGTCACAATCGAACCAAATAAAAATTGATCCACACTCATCGTTGAACGCCCTTTTTGTAAGTTCATTAAAATAAGGGCAATCGCCATTCCACCAGACATCAAAATCGCAACGGTGATTTCGGAATATCCTCTAAAATACTTTCCAATAGCTTCAATAAAAATGGCTGCAATAATAACTACAATTAGTGTTGTGAACGTTGGATTCATCCCTAGAAGAAACCCTAGCGCAACCCCTACTAAAGAAACGTGCGATAAAGTATCCGCCATGAGCGACTGTCTTCTAAGAATTAAGAACAATCCAAGAATCGGCGTGATAAACGCCATCGCTATTCCTGAGATGAATGCTCTTTGCATGAAACCATAGAAAAACATCTCCATGGAGAATCCTCCTTTCGTTGCAGATGGATATGTTTATCCACGTATTGTTCAAGTGCTTCTTCCTCATGAGTGACCATTAAAATGGCTTTCCCATGATGAGCACATGCATGATGTAATAGATGATAGAATCGTTCTCTAGAAGTCTTGTCCATACCGGCAGTTGGCTCATCTAAAACGAATAAATCTGGGTCTGTTGCAAAAATTCGCGCTAAACAAATGCGTTGTTTTTGCCCCCCAGATAAATCTCCGATACGCTTAT
>CALIJD010000228.1 GCA_938017885.1 uncultured Granulicatella sp. | reverse complement strand
CACCGGAAAACCGGTGGTATCATCGTTTAAACTTAAATTATAGTTTAACTACGTTAGCTGCTTGTGGTCCACGAGCGCCTTCTTCAACATCGAATTGAACTGCTTGTCCTTCCTCTAATGTTTTGAACCCTTCTGATTGGATTGCTGAGAAGTGTACGAATACATCGTTTCCACCTTCACGTTCGATAAACCCAAAACCTTTTTCTGAGTTAAACCATTTTACTGTACCTTGTTCCATGAACATTTCCTCCTTGTGCCATAGCACTTGTTAATTCATATTCTTGCTAATGGTTCGAAAGGAGTAAATCTTTACACTATTTCTTTACCAAACAAAAACACAACTGTATTATACCATCTCACGAACTTTTTTACAAGAGGATTTCCGAATTCGGATAGAATTTTTATGAACAAATGAAGTTTTAAGCGTTTTTTCCGAATGCTTTCCTTATTTTTCACGTTTATTTTTCGTGAAATCTGAAAATCTTCATTTTCTTCAATTTTCATTTTTTCAAGATAATTGAAAACCGATATCCCTTTTTACAAAACTCCAAATTCTTTCAAAGAAATAAAACGATCTCCGCCCACAACAAAATGATCTAGCAGTTCAATCCCCATCAATTCCCCACAATCCATTAGTCTTTTTGTAAAATCAATATCTGCTTGAGATGGTTCAGGGTTTCCACTCGGATGATTATGGCCAATGATGACACGTGCAGCTGAATATCTCACTGCTTCCCGAAAGATTTCCCTTGGATGAGCAACAGCACTATTCAATCCGCCAATGAAAATCATTTTCTTTTTTATCACTTCATTCTTAGTATTCAAGTAGAGCGCTACAAGATGTTCTTGATAGGCATCTTTTAACTCTTCTACAATCCACTGCCCCGCCATTTTAGAAGATGTAATTTTCCCTAGTTTCATCTGAGAAGCTTTGTTTAGTCTGGCTCCTAGTTCAATGGCCGCCTTTAGTTCAATCGCCTTCGTTCTTCCAATCCCATTAATGTGCATAAGTTCGTCCAGACTCGCCATCTTTAACGAATGCAAATCTTCAAAAGTATTCAAAACTACAATGGATAATTGTAATACATTCAAATCTTTAGAACCTGTCCGTAGTAAAATAGCTAATAATTCATGCGTTTCAAGCACTTTAGCGCCATACCGTTCGAGGCGTTCTCGTGGCATGGCGCTTAACGGAACTTCTAATAATTTTGATTCAATCATTGTGACACTTCCTCTTTGTTTTCTCTACAAAGAGTTACGATGTCTACTCTTCTTTAGGCTTGCGGTTGTTCCACCAATGACGAACTTCAGCGATAAAATAGAGAGAGCCCGTCACCCATAATTCGCTCTTATCATCTGTCGAGCGGGCAAACCGTTCGATGACGTCTTCAAAGCTTTCTTCATAGGAAATCTGAGAAAACTCTAGAACCATTTCTACATCACTTCTAGCAATCGACTGTCCCTTTGAAGGATGGAAACTCGTCAAGATGATATTCACATTAGGAAGAGCTTCCTGCAATCTTAGAAGCATCTGTTGACTATCCTTTCGAGTGAGCGCGCTAAATAACAGCGTCTGTTTCTTTCCAATGCGATCCGTCATGTTTTGTATGAGTCGCTGGATGGCTGGTAAATTATGGGCTCCATCAATGATCACAAGTGGTGTTTCTTGCAACACTTCCATGCGTCCTGGCCATGAAACCACTCGTAGGGCCGCCACGATGAATTCGGCCTGCACACTTCTTCTAGTAGCTTCCATCCATGCACGAAATGCTCGAATTGCAACAGTCGCATTCTCCTTTTGGAAGGCTCCTTTGAGGGCTAACTGTTCCAGCGAAATCGTGAACGCTCCATCTTGATACGAATCTTCTACTAGTGAGAAATCCTCCCCAAACGCCTGCACTGTTGCGCCTTGTTTACTAGCGGTACTACGTATCACATCCATACATTCACGCGTAACTGGCCCGACAACCACTTGCTGCCCAGCCTTAATAATCCCTGCTTTTTGAGCCGTAATTTCTACCAACGTACTTCCGAGTAAGTCTTGATGGTCCAACCCAATCGTCGTAATGACGCTGACGAGTGGATGCCCAACATTCGTATTATCCAACAGACCACCAATCCCGACTTCAATAATCGCAAGGTCGACGGCTTCCTGTTGAAAGACGACAAACATCATCGCCGTTAAAATCTCAAAATAGTTAAAGGCTCCCCACTCTTCGAATAAGCACCTCTCCACCTCTCTTACCACTGATGCGGCTTGCCAGAACGGCTCTTCTTCAAGAGGTACTCCGTCTAGCTGGATTCGTTCCCTAATACTGTCCATATGCGGTGAAGTGAATGTCCCTACTCGCAATCCATGCGCCTTCGCAAAGGCTGTGATCATCGCAGCTGTAGACCCTTTTCCATTCGTCCCAGCAATATGAATACTCTTCAATTCACGTTCTGGATTTCCAAGCGCTTCTAGGATAGCCTCCATGCGGTACAATCCATGTTTACGCGGAATACTCTCGCTCTTTTTTAACCACTCTTGAATCATTCACTCACCTCCTGTTTTCCTCATTTATCATAACAGAAAATTGTCCACCGTAACATACAAAAGAGAGCGCATGACACTTCATACGCTCTCCCCACCGTTACAACGGATTAGATTTTCTTCAATGTTGCGATACGTTCTAACACTGCTTCACGTTGTGCTTGATAGTCCGCACCTTTTGCACGTTCAGCTTCAACAACAGCTGCAGGAGCTTTTGCCACAAATTTCTCGTTCGATAATTTCTTCTCGACACGATCCACTTCTTGTTGCAATTTCTCTGCTTCTTTTTCAAGACGAGCAATTTCGTCTTCGATGTTGATTAACCCTGCTAATGGTAAGTAAATTTCAGCACCTGTGATTACCGAAGTTACCGCGTCAGATGGCGCTTCAACGTCTTCACCATACACGAATTCTTCTGGATTTGAGAAGCGTGCAATGTAAGATTCGTTTTCTTTCAAGATCGCGTAGTGAGCTGCGTCACTCACTTTCGCAATGATGTTAATTGGTTTTGATAATGGGGTGTTCATTTCGTTACGAACGGTACGTACTGAACGGATGAAGTCCATTAAGAATTCCATTTCTTCGGCTGCTTGTTCGTCCATTTGTTCTGGGTGAACTGTTGGGTAAGTGGCTACCACTAATGATTCCCCAACGTGAGGAACAGATTGCCAGATTTCTTCTGTCACGAAAGGCATGATTGGATGTAATAGACGTAATGTGTTGTCTAATACATATACAAGAATGCTACGTGTTGTTAATTTTGCAGCTTCGTCGTCCCCTGCTAATGTTTCTTTCGACATTTCGATGTACCAGTCACAGAAATCATCCCAGATGAAGCGATATAGGAGACGTCCTGCTTCACCGAATTCGAATTTCTCGAAGAGTTCTGTCACTTTGCCAATTGTTTGATTCAAGCGTGTTAAAATCCATTTGTCCGCAAGAGTCTTCTCACCAGTGATGTCCACTTGGTCCACAGTTAAGTCGCCCACGTTCATTAACGCGTAACGGCTTGCGTTCCAAATCTTGTTGATGAAGTTCCATGCAGCATCCATCTTATCTGTTGAGTAACGAACGTCTTGCCCTGGAGCAGAACCGTTTGCTAAGAACCAACGAAGCGCATCGGCACCATATTGCTCGATCACTTCCATTGGGTCAACCCCGTTTCCAAGAGACTTACTCATCTTACGTCCTTGGCTGTCACGAATCAATCCGTGGATTAAAACGTTCTTGAATGGACGTTTCCCTGTAAATTCTAACCCTTGGAACATCATACGGCTTACCCAGAAAGTAAGGATGTCGTATCCTGTTACAAGTGTGTTTGTTGGATAGTAACGTTTGTAGTCAGCTGCTTCTTCGTCTGGCCAACCCATTGTTGAAAATGGCCATAACGCAGATGAGAACCAAGTATCTAATACGTCTGGATCTTGTGTCCAGTTTTCGATGTCGCTTGGTGCTTCCATGCCTACGTATACTTCGCCTGTTTCTTTATGATACCAAGCTGGGATTTGGTGTCCCCACCATAATTGACGTGAAATTACCCAGTCGTGAATGTTTTCCATCCAACGTAAGTACGCATCATTGAAACGTGGTGGGTAGAAGTTTACAGTATTGTCGCCTTCTTCGCGTTGCGCATTGATGGCTTGCTCTGCCAAAGGTCCCATTTTTACGAACCATTGTTTTGAAAGACGTGGTTCAACAACAACATCTGTACGTTCTGAGTGACCAACGCTGTGTAAATGTTTTTCGATTTTCACAAGAAGGCCAGCTTCTTCTAAATCTTTCACGATGGCTTTACGCGCAGCAAAGCGGTCCATGCCTTCGTATTTACCTGCTAACTCATTCATTGTCGCATCATCGTTCATCACGTTAATACGTGGTAAGTTATGACGGTTCCCTACTTCAAAGTCGTTCGGGTCATGCGCTGGAGTGATTTTTACAACCCCTGTTCCGAAATCTTGCTCTACGTATTCGTCAGCGATGATTGGAATTTCACGGTTCACTAACGGCAAGATAACTGTTTTACCGATAAGCGCTTGGTAACGTTCATCGTCTGGGTGAACCGCAACAGCTGTATCTCCAAGAAGTGTTTCTGGACGAGTCGTTGCGATTTCTAGGAATCCACTTCCGTCTGCTAGAGGATAGTTCATATGATAGAACGCACCTTCAACGTCTTTATGGATAACTTCGATATCGGATAATGATGTTTTGGCTTTAGGGTCCCAGTTGATGATGTACTCACCACGGTAAATTAAGCCTTTTTCGTATAAAGTAACGAAGACTTTCTTCACGGCGTCAGATAACCCTTTATCTAATGTGAAACGCTCTCTGCGGTAGTCTACAGAAATCCCCATTTTTGCCCATTGTTCACGGATATGGCTGGCATATTCTTCCTTCCATTCCCATGTTTGTTCAAGGAACTTCTCACGGCCAAGGTCATAACGAGACAATCCTTCACCGCGTAATTTTTCTTCTACTTTTGCTTGAGTTGCGATACCGGCATGGTCCATCCCTGGTAACCATAAAGTGTCGAACCCTTGCATGCGTTTTTGACGGATAATCATGTCTTGTAACGTTACATCCCAAGCATGTCCTAAGTGTAATTTCCCTGTTACGTTTGGTGGCGGGATAACGATTGAATAAGGTTCAGCGTTTGGATCTTCGTTTGGATGGAAGACGCCTGAATCAACCCACCATTGATATTTACCAGCTTCAACTTCTTGTGGTTGAAACTTAGATGACATTTCTTTAGCCATTGATTTTCCTCCTTGTATCTTGTTTGTGTCCAATAAAAAAATCCTATGAAGACACTCTCCATAGGACGATTAAATTCGTGGTACCACCTAATATTCGCGTAATCATTTATTACGCCTCGATGTTGGTAACGAAGTGTCGTCTCCGTACTCTATTACTTCTTTTCGTAGAGTAAGCTCACAAGCTACCTTCAAATGAATCTGCTAGGAAGTTGCACCAAGTCTTCCCTCGCTCGTAAACAAAGTCATTTTACTCCTCTTGTTCATCGCTCTAATATACAAAATATTCTACCATTCAAACCCGACGCTTGCAACAATATCGCGCTATAGTACATTTTTTCGCCAATTGTTTATTAAAAATTCTTATTCAAAATATTTAACAGTAACACGTTTCAATTCATCTTCATTAAAACTCGATGGATTCTTTTTGTAAGCTCCAAAGACATTCACTGGATTTAATCCAATGTCACTAGGCAATTGATTCATGTTTTCTTTGGTTGAAAAAGACAGCCCATTTTCGTATCCATTCACCGTAAATAAAATTCGATATTCTCCCACTTTTGAGTCATAGGTATAATTATTAAACTCGATGGATTCTATATCGTTATAATTAGAAATAATTGTACGCACAATCTCATTTTGTGTCTCTTTAGATAATTTCGCACTATCTTTTTGAAACATACTCAAAATTAATCCTATACAAATCATAAATGCTATCAACGTAGCAATGATTTTCTTCATTTCATCTCCTCCGAAAAATTCTCAACGTTCTCCTTTTACATTCCCGCTAGACACGCCTTGATCTGCATCTTCTGGAATCCACCAATCCAAAAACTCTTTGATGGACCAATCCCAGAAATCCCATTCGTGTCCGCCACTTTTTCTTTATAGATGACAGGGACACCTTTTTCAAATAGAAATCGACTGAATTCACGACTTTTATCCAGAAGCCAATCCTCGGTTCCACAAGTCATAAATATTTTTAAATTGGAAGGATTCTCGACTTTTTCTATCGCTTTAAACAACTGATTTCCGTGCGAATCATAATAGTCTTGGTCTTTGAAAATCGATTTAGCGTATCGAGTTGTTAAGAAAAATGGAGAACCACTATCCTCTTCGAAGGGTAATGCATTTTTATAAATGGCGCCCGAAAAAGAAGCTATCACGCTAAAGGTATCTTGATATTTGATGCCGTTTCGAAGTGCCCCGTATCCACCCATCGAAAGACCGGCAATCCCTAAGTCTTCCCGTTTTCGAGAAATTGGAAACATTCGGCGTGAGATTTCTGGAAGCTCCACCCCGATAAATTCTCCATAGTTCGTATAGTTCCATGGTTGATCTACGTAGAAATGATTTTCCCCCGAAGGCATGATGAGGACGAGATTCTTCTCTTTTGCGTATCGAAGAATTCGCGTCTGATTGACCCAATCTTGTTCGCTCCCCATAACGCCATGTAGAAGAATCAATGCTTTATAGAGACCTTCCGAAAGATACTGATTATTAAAATCCACCGCATCGCTAGGTAAGTAGACTGACAAGGGGATTGTTCTCATTAATGTTTTTGAAAAAAATGAAACATGTAAAAGTGCCATATGACGCCTCCATAAAAACTATTATTTTTTAAAATATCGATTCACTACCGTCACTAACCCAAAGACAAACGTGACTCTAACGACGGATTTTTGCCAAGACTCCCATTGCTCAAACCCAAAGAAATGATTCATGATCAAGGCAAAAGCGATTGAAGCGACTATTAAAATCAAAATAGCAGCCCCTCCGCGATTCATCTTCTTGAGCTGTTCTGGATTATCCCGATTCAACCAAGAATAAAAGACAGCACTAACAACTATCGCATTCACAATAAACAGCGCGATATCTTGACGAAATAGTAGCTGATAGATGGCATTCACTCCACTGATGAACCCAAATACTATATTAACAATTTCTCTAACTTTTTGACTCATTTCCAACAACCCCTCTCCCTAAAAACGGATTCCTGAACTCATCTTTATTATACTTCTCCCACAGCGTTTTTACTATACGCGCAAACAAAAAAAGAACCTAGCATTACTGCTAGGTTCGGGTGATTTAATTAATTTTTGTGGCACATCACGGATTACTGTTTCAAGAACTTATCTAACTCTTCATAAGTAAACCCACCACCAAATTCATACTTTCCGTCTTTTTTTATAATCGTGAATTTCATTCTCAAGTTTTCAGCCCCATTAATCAAAAGCTCAGAATCAAGGCCCCTATCATGTACAGATGGCATTTTATCAACATTAACCTTGTAAGAACGAATTTTCCCCTTCTCAGTAAATGCTTGAGGATCGAGCTTTAGAAGCTCCTCTTTTATCAAAGCTACTATTTCTGGCCTCTTCATTTCTTCGTCTCTAAGATAATCATCTGCCTCTCTAGAAATAGCATAGCTTCCTACTTTGTAATTTTCCGACTCCTTATTCTTGTCATCAAACCTCCCAGTACTCTCCCTATTACTGATGAG
>CALIJD010000227.1 GCA_938017885.1 uncultured Granulicatella sp. | reverse complement strand
ACTCTTCTGCACTCACTACTTTAGCAGATGATTGACGCATCCAGATTAATACAAATAAATAAATTCCATAGGCCATAAATAAAGCCCAAACGATATACCACATGAGACTTAACTCCTTTAATAATTATTTAATCAGACAAGAGATATTGTATCATGTTTCTTTTAATCTTTCAAAAGCACTAAAGAAGCTGCTCCAATGACTCCTGCATCATTCCCAAGTTCGGCTAAACGTAAATGTGTTGTTTCGCGGACTTGTGGAAATACTAATTGTTCATATTCTTTAAGAACGCCTTCTAGCAAGAATTCTCCTGCAGCGCTCACTCCACCACCGATAACAATGAAGGATGGATTTAGCATATTCGCAACGTGTGAACATGCAATTCCTAAGTATTTTGAGAAATGACGAATCACGATTAAAGCGAGTGGATCGTTTTGTTTTGCTAAATCAAACACATCTTTAGCACTGACATCTTGCCCATCATCGATTCTTGCTTTTAGTTCTGAATCGCCTGCATATTCGTCGGCATAACGACGTGCTAAGTTCACAATCCCTGTTGCACTCGCTACCGTTTCAAGACAGCCTTTTTTACCGCAAGTACATGCAAATGGACGATCACTAAAATCAACAGTAATATGTCCAAGTTCGCCACCAGCACCAGCTACACCATGAATCAGGCGATTTTCAGCGATAATTCCACCGCCGACACCTGTTCCAAGTGTAAAGAAAGTTACGTCTGGTTGGTCTCCACCTGCACCCATCCATTTTTCACCAAGTGCGGCGACGTTAGCATCATTATCAATGAAGAACGGAATTCCAAGTGCTCCTTCAATTTTTTCTTTCAATGGTTGTAGTGTTTTCCAGTTTAAGTTGTAGGCACCGATTACTGTACCATTTTCTCTATCTACAACACCTGGAGAACCCATCCCAATCCCTGCAAAGTTTTCACTCGTTAAGTCTAACAACTCTAAGCGATGACGAATCGAATCAATGATGTCCTCTACAATATGACTTCCTTCGTCTAAAATATTTGTAGGAATCGACCATTTTTGTTGAATTTCACCTTCAAGTGAAATAATCGCAAATTTGATGGAAGTCCCACCTAAATCAATACCAATAATTTTCTTTTCCATTGTATTCACTCCATGAAACTTGTATATGCTTTCATTATAACAGTATTATCTTTTCATTCCTAGCCAAAATAGTAAAAATGCAATGACAAAATACGCTACAATTCCAGCAATGCGCGAAGCAGGCTTTGAGAGTCGGTCTCCTCTAAAGCTAATCGCTGTCATCACTAGATATCCTCCAATGAGTCCGCCTAAGTGTCCGTAGTTATCTACAGCTGAATTAATAAACCCCAGCACAATATTAATAACGATAAGTCCAGCATATTGAACGCCCATTTGCCGGAAAGATCGAATATATCCATGTTTGCGTGATAGATAAACCACAGCTCCCATGAGTCCAAAGAGCGCCGTACTTGCCCCTGCTGAAATGCTAGATGAGAATGCAAAGCTAGCAAGGTTCCCCATAATTCCTGATAACAGATAAACTGCAAGGAATCTCCAGTGCCCAATTTCGTACTCCATCTGACGACCAATCATGTACAAGAACACACTGTTAAATAAAATATGTTCCAATCCAATATGTAAGAAAATGGGGGTGAGAAGTCGATAATATTCATGTTGATGAATGATGTACGGATTGAATTTCGCACCAAAATTAACAAGCACTTGTCCATTTGTTGAACCACCCGCTAGCGTCATCAATACAAATAGCGCTGCTTGAATCGCAAGAAATAAATAAGTAAAACTAAAATTCTCATTAATATTTCGCTTCATCCGTTCTAATTTCCATGGATTTATTTTAAACATCTCGAACCACTCCTTCACTTGTAATAATCGTTGGAATATGAATATCTGTTTCAAATATTGGCCAGTCGACAACAGGAGTCACCTGAGTCGTATATGCTAGTGAGAGAATACGATAATCGTCCACCTTTTGCAAGGTTCTATCATAATAGCCACCGCCAAATCCAATTCGGTCTCCTCTGGTACTATAAAGTAATCCTGGAACAATCACTAAATCTAAATCTTTTGCTTCAAATATTGGATGAGCGCTGTCAATCACAGGTTCTAAAGCTCCGAAAGAAGTCCGTTTAAAAGTGGTTTGTTCATTCCATTCCACAAAAACTAATGTCTTGTCTGGCATAGTGACAGGAACAAATAATTGTTTACCCAAAAGTCTGGCTTCTTGTATCGCCAAATCTAATTGGAATTCAATTCTCATTGGCATCGTTACAGCAATTGTTTTAGCCTCAATCCATTGTGGCATTCCTTTAAGCCACTCTACCACCCGTTTTTCTTCTGCGCGTCGTTTTCCAGAGGTCATATCTTCGAGTATTCTCTTTTGCTGAGCTCGTTTTAAGTTTTTTACTTCTTTTTGATACGATTCGAACAGTTCGTTAAATAACTTCAAGAATTCTAGTTCGACCGCTCGCATGCTTCTTTCTTCCAAAATGGGGCTACTTAACAACGGTGCCTTTTCCATAATCGGTTCATCCGTTAAAATGGTGAGCAATTCATTAGAGAGCATTTCATAATCAATCGCCCACACTTTTGCCCATTCTTTCTCTTCTAAATGTTGCAAGAAGAATTTCTCTTTAATGACTTCGAATAAGTTATTTTCCATGACTTCGTACTCTGGCAATTGATTCTTCACAGGACGAATTAAGTCAGCGATATAGGCTTCAGTTGCATCATGCAATAGACACGCAAGGACCGTTCCGGTTTGGTATCCTCTAGCAATGGCTTCTTGTGCACAGTTAATGCTATGTAATCCTACTGAATAAAAGAAACGAAGATGTCCATTTCCTCGACATATCATACTTAAGGCATGCGCGATGTCTTCTATGGCTACATTGTCTGGAACCATTTCAAGCGGATTAAATACCCGTCCTGTATATGTATTCATCAATAATTTTTTGTCTTCCATATGTTCCTCCACGGTTAATGTCAGTTTATTTTATCACTGAATCTACGCGTTTTAAAAGGATTTAGGCATTTCTTAAAGATTCTCTTTCTCAACATAAAGAAAGATTCCTTCGAATCCTTCCGGATATCTTCATAATAGCTGTAACGTTGCACCGGTGTAAGCCGAAGTCTTACACCTTCGAAGCTTCAAATGGGAGTAAGACCAAAGACAAAACAGGACTCACAGTGTGAGTCCTGTTTGCTTTGTAGTCTTACCTCCGCAAGGCTGATTAGAATTAAGCGAATCACAAGTGATGAAGCTTGATTCAATCAGTTACTGCGTCTACCTTTATAAAGTTTTTAACTACGAAGTAAACTCCTACTCCCCATAATTTTTATTCGATTCACTTCACGTTACTGCTATTATAGAATCCGTAAGCTTCTCCGGAATCTTTACTTTCTAACAACGACTACTAATACAATAAAAAACACAGAACAGCACAAAATGCCAATCTG
Organism: uncultured Granulicatella sp.; assembly: GCA_938017885.1. Lineage (GTDB taxonomy): Bacteria > Bacillota > Bacilli > Lactobacillales > Aerococcaceae > Granulicatella. Next base: position 155 of record CALIJD010000227.1, on the reverse strand, counting down.
TGTTTTTGTAAAATTCTTATTGTGCGTGTTTATTTCGGTACAGTTCGATTAGCTCTTGCGCTAATAACTGTACGATTTCTGTTGATGCCATTTGATCCTCTGCATGCATGAACAACAATGAAAATTCTGTTTTTTCTCCACCTGCTTCTTTTTGA
>CALIJD010000226.1 GCA_938017885.1 uncultured Granulicatella sp. | reverse complement strand
GCCATCGCAATCGCGTCCGCACGATTCCCAATCGCATATTGATAGTAGTAATTATCCGGCTGTGTTTTCGCACGGTCCATTAAGAGCTCGAAGCGCTCCAAGTACCATTGCTCAATCAGCGTTGCATCGGCATCTACAAAAATCGACCAGTCGAAGAAATCACTCACGTAAATTTCACGATTGGGTGGCAGTTGCAACACATTAATCCCCTCCACAATCAAAATGTCGGGCGACTCAATCGTCTGCACTTCCCCTGGCACAATATCGTAAATCTCATGCGAATACACCGGCGCATCCACGCTTGGATTTCCGGTCTTCACTTCGAGTAAGAAATGAACGAGAGCTTCCATGTCGTAACTTTCCGGGAATCCTTTACGGTCCAAAATGCCACGTTGAATTAACTCTTTTGTTGGAAGCAAGAATCCATCCGTTGTCATCAGCGACACCCGTTTACTTGGGTAGCGTTGTTGTAGCATCGTTTGCATTAAACGAGCCGTTGTACTCTTCCCAACAGCCACACTTCCTGAAACCCCGATAATAAACGGCACGGTTTTCTTCTGTTGATTCAGAAACTGTTGCTCCTCGGTATGTAATTCAATATGTTTTTTAAAATATACATCAAAATAATCCAGCATCGGCACATACACTTCTTGCACGTCTTGTAGGGAAATGCGGTCATTTAATGACGTTAAGTGCGCAAGTTCTGCGCTTGTCATCGTGAATGGATGCATGCCTTTATATTGGCTCCACTCACTTCTTAGAATCTGATAATACGTCTCGTTTTCTCTCAACGGATTCGTCTCCTTCAGTTACAGGTTTACTATTCTTGAATTGTACCATAAGTAGCACACTGTTTCTATGATTCGTTTCTTTATAATCTTAAGTTTTTCCCATGAAATCAGCATGCTTGTTTACGAAGGGGAACGAATCTAGTAGAATGTGAATTGAAAACGAAGAAAGGGATGTCGTATGAAACTACAAAAGGGAACAGGCCTCGCCAATGGAAAAATCATTTTAGCCGGTGAACATGCTGTCGTCTATCATAAACCAGCTATTGCACTACCCATTAATGCGGTGTTTGTGAAAGCCGATATCGTCACTGCACCCAAAGGCCAAACGATCGAATGCGAATTATACTCAGGGGACCTTCAAAGCATGCCCGCTTCAATGGCAGGACTGCAGTTTGCGATTCAAAAAGCATTTTTACTTGCCTCTTCAAAAGAAGTCACGAGTCATGCTTTTGTCCTCTCCATCGAGTCAACGATTCCAGCTGAAAGAGGCATGGGATCCAGCGCTGCAGTAAGCGTGGCGGTCGTGCGTGCCATTTTTGATTTTTTCAATACGCCTTTATCCGATGCCACTTTATGGGACATCGTACAGGGAGCTGAAACCATTTCGCATGGCAATCCAAGCGGTGTCGATACAGCTACAACAAGCGGCACTCGTCCGGTCTTTTTCCAAAAGGAACAAGAACTTCAAACGCTTGAGCTAGATATGCCAGCGTATCTCGTCATTGCGGATTCAGGCGTGACTGGGAATACGAAGCAAGCGGTCCATCATGTAAGTACTTTGCAAGAGCGCATCATCGATCCTACCACTAACGAAACTGGGTCAGACGCAGTTCAATCAATTGGTGCCATCGTGCAAGATACTAAGACCGCTATCGAAACCAAAGATCCTCTAAAACTCGGTCAGCTGATGAATTCTAATCACGACCGCCTTAAAAAATTAGGGGTTTCTCATGATATCATTGAGGCTCTCGTCAGTACAGCTCACGAAAATCATGCACTCGGGGCAAAAGTCACAGGTGGTGGCTTAGGCGGTTGTATGATTGCCCTTGTAGCTACAGAGACCGACGCCCTTCATTTACAAGAACAATTCATGAAAAAAGGAGCGCAAGCGGTCTGGATTCAGTCGCTCGCCAAAAAGGAGAAGAGCTAATGACCACATCGATTGGAATTACGCGTGCGCATACGAATATCGCACTCATTAAATATTGGGGAAAAGAAAATAAAGAGCTTTTCATTCCGATGAATAGTAGCCTCTCTTTAACCCTTGAAGCTTTCTATACCGATACAAAAGTCGAACTCTCCGATGAGTTAACGGAAGACGAGTTCTATCTCAACGGCAACAGACAAGACGAAGCGGCGACCGCTAAAATCACGCGCTTCTTAGACTTATTCCGCGCAGAAACGGGAGACTCGCGTCGTGCTCGTGTCGAGAGCCTAAACTTTGTCCCAACTGCAGCAGGTCTTGCGAGCTCTGCTTCCGCCTTTGCGGCACTGGCAGGGGCAATGAACGAGGCAACCGGTCTTAACATGCCTGCTCAAAAACTATCGACTTACGCGCGTCGTGGGAGCGGTAGCGCCACTCGTAGTCTCTTTGGCGGATTTGTCGAATGGAATAAAGGCGACTCCAACGAGAACAGCATGGCGATTCCTGTCAACGATGCAAACTTTGACATCGGGATGATTATTATCGTCGTGAGCGCGGCCGAGAAAAAGATTTCGAGTCGTGCCGGAATGGAATTGACCGTTTCTACTTCTCCATTTTACGAAGGTTGGGTCACTTCAGCGGCAACCGATTTAGCCGACATCAAAGAGGCTATCAAGGACCGCGACATTCATCGTATCGGCTCTATTGCGGAATTTAACGGCATGAAAATGCACGCTACGATGCTGGCAAGTAACCCTCCATTCTGTTATTTTGAACCGGAGAGTATTATCGCCCAACAAACAATTCGCACGATTCGAGAAGAACGAGGCATTCCCGCCTACTTCACGATGGATGCGGGACCAAACGTCAAAGTCATCTGCAAGGCAAGTGATATTCCTGCGATTCTGGAAGAGCTTAGCAAAGTATTCCCGAGCGAAAAACTGATTCCTACACTTCCAGGAGAAGGCATTCGTACGTTGACAGAAGACGAATGGAATGCTTCTCGTGCGGCTTTCGAAGGGAAGTGAGCGAGTGACGATTACTTCAAAAGCTCCCGGTAAACTCTTTATTGCCGGAGAATATGCGGTTGTCGAACCCGGACACGGTGCCATTATTGCAGCTGTGTCGCGCTACTTAATCGTCACAATCAACGAAGCTAGTAGTGTAGGAAGTTTAACCTCTACGCAAAATTCAGACATCGTTGTGGAATGGACTCGCGAAGGGGAACTATTCCGTGCAAAAGGAGAGCATCCCTATAAACTAGTCGAAGAAGCGATTCTGGTCGCAGAACAATATGTTCGAGAAACTGGGAAACATACAAACACCCTCTACTCGCTTTCGATCACGAGTGAGCTCGATGACGCTAAGCGTGGTATTAAATACGGACTCGGTTCGAGTGGTGCCGTTGTGGTCGCAACGATTCAAGCCGTTCTTGATTTTTACGAGACTCCGAGAACACCGCCACTCGTTTATAAGCTGAGTGTTTTAACGAATCTCCGCCTATCCCAACGTGGATCTTTTGGCGATATCGCCGCCTCTTCTTTTGGAGGACTGGTGTATTATACCAGCCCGGACCGAAGCGATTTACTCGAACAATTACAAAGCAACTCGATGAAAGCCATTTGTGACGCTGACTGGAAAGACCTCACCATCGTTCGTCTTCCAGAAATCCCAAACTTCAACCTCTTAGTAGGATGGACGGGGCAAGTGGCTATTACAGATTCACTTATTCAAGCTACTGAGAAGAAACGTAAAGTCGAAACCGATAACGCTTTTTACAAGGAATTTCTTACAAAGAGTCATGCCATCGTTCAAGGCCTACAAAACGCTTGGAACAAACAAGATATCCCAGCCTTACAAGAAGGCATCCGTGCAAACCGCACACTCTTAAATCAATTTGCAAAAGTAATGCAGCTGGAAATTGAAACCCCAGCACTTCAAACGCTCTGTGACCTTGCAGAACAAAATAGTGCCTGCGCAAAAACATCCGGTGCTGGTGGTGGCGACTGCGGCATTTGCTTTACACAAAACGAAACTCAAAGACAACAAATTGAAACCCAATGGGCACATGCTCAAATTCAAGTGCTTCCGCTGACCATCGTAGAAGCCTGGTAAAGGAGATTAATGATGGATTTATTTCAACAACAAATGAATCGAAAGGACGAACACGTCGGGCATGCGAACCAGCAATACCGTGCGGCGAGCGCTCCCGAATTCGTGGAGACGCGCTTCGTGCATCATCCCTTCACAACCGTTGATGTGGCAGATGTGTCACTGCAGACCAAGCTTGCTGGACTCACCTTTGATGTTCCATTCTTCATCAACGCCATCACAGGTGGTAGCCCACTCACGACTGCGTTAAACCAGCGCTTAGCCATCTTGGCTCGTGAAACAGGCATGGCCATGGCGACAGGTTCGATGAGTATCGCGATGAAATTTCCTGAAAGTGCGGAAAGCTTCAAGGTGATTCGCCAGGAAAATCCAAATGGGATCCTCTTCGCGAATCTTGGGGCACATTACGATGCTGAGGCCGCAAAACGCGCTGTCGACATCATCGAAGCCAACGCAATTCAAATTCACGTCAACCGTGCACAAGAACTTGTGATGCCAGAAGGTGACCGCGTCTTTGCAAATTGGCTTAAAAACATCGAAGAAATCGTCAAAGCGAGTGCCGTTCCCGTTATCGTAAAAGAAGTTGGATTCGGATTTAGTCGTGAAGCCATCGCGCAACTAGAGAGTATCGGAGTTGCTGCAATCGACATTAGCGGTACTGGCGGTACGAATTTCGCCAAAATCGAAAACGGCCGTCGCAAGGAAGATAAACTCGATTTCCTAGAAGACTGGGGGCAAACGACCTTGACGTCGCTCATGGAAGCCCAAGGAAGCCGCACCCCAATCATCGCTTCCGGCGGTGTGAAGACGCCAATGGATATGGCCAAATGCTTCGCGCTTGGATCCAGTCTTGTCGGATTGTCTGGTGAAATGTTGCATCTCGTACGTAAAGAAGACTCCCTCCCAGACGCTATTACTACTGTTCAAACATGGAAAGAGCAACTGACAACGATCTTAACGCTTGTCGGTGCTGATAGTATTTCTAGTCTCCAACAAGCCCCTATCGTAGTCGCACCAAGCATCCAAAACTGGTGTGATGCCCGCGGAATTGATTGGAAACATCTTGCACAACGTTAAAAGCAAAATAGCTTAGGCAATGCCTAAGCTATTTTTATATTTTTATGGGAAAAATAAATAATGGATAATGCGCAATACGTAGAAGAAAATCCCCACGATGAGTAATACAACCATCACGACATGTACATACGGCCCTGCTGGGGTATTCACGAAGGCTT
>CALIJD010000225.1 GCA_938017885.1 uncultured Granulicatella sp. | reverse complement strand
CCGTAAAAGAACCTCGCTCGAAAGCAATTATTATTACAATTTTGCTTCTTTTGGCAATGTATTACGCTGCAAAGGTCACTGGTTTTAACTTAAAAACGCTTATGCAACGTGGTGGACAATTCTTTGTAATGATCGGTAGAATGTTTCCGCCGAACTGGGAATACTCTAGTTCTATTTGGTCGCCATTAATTGATACGATTAAAATGTCATTATTAGGATCATTACTAGGATCGATTTTAGTGATTCCTTTTGCGATTATTGCATCTAGCAACATTGTAAAAAATAAGTTTGTGATTAGCTTAAGCCGTTTATTTTTAAGTGTTGTCCGTACATTACCAACACTAGTAACCGCATTAATTGCTACATATATATTCGGATTAGGAACACTCGCAGGTACCTTTGCAATTGCAACCTATACATTTGCGTATTGTGGTAAACAACTTTATGAGCAAATTGAAACGGTTGATATGGGAGCTTTCGAAGCTGCAGAAGCCTTGGGTGCTACCAAAGGAAAAGCATTCTCAAGTGCTATCATTCCGCAGATTTTACCAGGTTATTTAGCATCTTCTTTATATTGCTTTGAAGGGAATGTTCGATACGCTTCTATTCTTGGTTATGTAGGTGCTGGTGGTATCGGGATTATTTTAAATGAAAATTTAGGTTGGCGTGAATATAGCAACGTCGGTATGATTTTAGTGATTCTATTTTTCACAGTAGTCATGATCGAGAGCATTAGTTATTATTTACGTACTAAATTAGCGTAGGAGGGGACTTAAATGAATGAAGCAGTTTTAAATCAATATCAAAAAGCTCCTCGTACTTGGATTGTAAAGTTATTAGTTGTTTTAATTCTTGTAACGCTTATTGCATGGTCTGGGACAACTATTGAATTAAGTAAAATTCCTGAGAATGGAGCTGAAATCTCAAAGAATATACTTAAAGGAATTTTCTCTCCTGATACAACACTCTTATTTGACACTTCCAATAAGGGTGTGGCTTACCTATTGTTAGAAACAATCTGTATTGCATTTTTAGGAACTTTAGTAGGATCAATTTTAGCGATTCCATTTGCTTTCTTATCTTCAACAAATATCGTACCGAAACCTGTAGCATTAATTTTCCGTACATTAATTATGGCCATCCGGACAGTTCCAACATTAATTTACGGGTTAATGTTCATTCGTGTAACTGGTCCAGGGGCATTTACAGGTCTTTTAACAATGTCTGTAGCATCGATTGGAATGATTTCTAAATTATATATCGAAGCAATCGAAGACTTAGATTACAAGATTTTAGAATCTTTAGATGCTAGTGGTTGTAACTTTTATCAAAAGATACGATTTGGAATCCTTCCTCAATTAATTCCGTCTTTCATTTCGACGGTAATTTATCGTTTTGATATGAACTTAAGAGATGCGACAGTTCTAGGGATGGTAGGTGCCGGTGGTATCGGTTCACCTTTAATGTTTGCAATGAGTGCTTATAAATGGAATGAAGTAGGGGCCATTCTTTGCGGATTAATCATTTTAGTATTATTTATTGAATTTGTATCTACTAAGATTCGTACACGTTTAGCACGTGGTTAATGATTTTCTATTAAATAACAAAAAAACGACTTACAGAGCAATTCTGTAAGTCGTTTTTTCATATATTTATATATATTAATTCTTATCATTTTACTTTTGTGAAAAATTCACGAATTAACGGTGCAAAGCTATATGCAAGGCCTGAAAAGCCAATCATTAAAAAGAATGACAATACAGGTACTGTCTGATAAATAAAGAATAAAGTTGTAGCAACAATAACTGCAGCCATAATTAATGATTGAACTGGCATTATAATGATAAGTAAATAACTGTTTTTAACGAGACGTTTAATGGGGCTAAAATATTTAGTCGTCATTGCAAGGCCAATAATTGAAGCTATAATAGTTGTTACTAAAATCAACGCTGATAAAATAAATAACATAAAACCAATGATTCTAAATATATCAACGTTGTTATTCGCAAAATTCCAGTAAAAATGAGCCATATAAACCAAGGCTGCAATTAAAACTAAATATACGATCCATAAGAGCATTTTCTTAGTGATGTCATGTTTAAATTCATTCCAAAACGGCTTAACCAGTGTACGATTTTCATCCTCAGAAAGTTTAAGCGTTGTATGGATTAATGCAGCAATTGCAGGACCAATCGTAACAACAGGTATACATAGAACGATAAATAATAGATTTAATAAAATAAAATCAGCAACTAATGTAGCGAAATGCCAAAACTTGCTGTCTTGATTATATTGCATATGGAACCATCCTTAATAATTAATTACTTTAATAGTATACGTTGAGGGGCTTTAAAATGCAATGATGTTTCTTTATCCTATTTCAAATACTTATATAGGTTTACATAATATATATTATACTAAGTTATGTGTCAAAAATTAATATATCCTCCATCATCAACAAAATACGCCCAGCGTTTATTAGTAACACTGAGCGCATAATCATTTATATAGCTTTTAATGTATCGATATCGATATTCTTGTTAATTGATAATAAACATAGAACTTTTCTTGTAACTTTTTTGTTACAACTAATGCTTAATGCATCGGCGTATATATTCAATTGGTCTTTATATTTTCGGACAATGCTTTGAATTCCTTCTGTAGAATCTACGACATAATCTGTCTTATAGTCGAATACAATAATCTCATCGTCTAATTCGATATAACCATCAATTATCCCGTGAATCATCATCAAATCATCTGTCTGAATCGATTTAAATAAATTGTTTGCTTCTAATACATAAGAAAATGCTTGCTCACGTACTAAAGCATGTGATTTTTGCACAATCAATTGACCGAATGTTGATTGGAAGAATTCGTATGCTTGCGTCAATGGAACTTTTGCAGCAACTTCTGGTGTAATTTCATTAGATTCAACCAAACTTCTGAGTAATTGTTCTAATGAATCTAGTGTGATTTCACTTCTAAAGTCTACTTTCTGCATTAATAAATGGAGAGCACTACCTCTTTGGGCTCCAGTAACAGTTTTTGAAGTAGTTTCCATAAAGCGTGGTTGTTCCAATGTAGGAGAGAGGTATATTGCTCTTCTCCCCTCTTCTATCAAGCTATTTTGTGATAATTCTTCAATAACTGGATCTTCAAGGACACGTTTTAGTTCAGAAACACTTTGGTAGCTTGTTGTCTTGCTTTCAACGTCGAACTGATAATCTTGTTGAATGGTTTGTAGCATTTTTTGTACTCGATTCTTCAATTCACGTGGAGATTCGGCCTCACTGTAATATTCATGCCAATCTTCTTGGAAGACTTCCTTACCACTGATTTCATGAATATAGTGTTTGCTGTTCGATACAATATCAGTTTTCGCAATAATTTCAGGAGTAATCTTATATTGTTCTCGAATAGCACTTAATAATATCCAGTTAAGGAATGTACTGCTTTTGAATCGTGCTTGATACGGTAAAATTTCACTAGATTCATTTGTTAAAAAAGCATATTTCTTCTTAAAGGTCTCGTAGTTTTTAAGAGTACCTACAATAATTAGTTTTTCACGTGCACGAGTCATCGCTACATATAATTTACGCATCTCTTCAGAGAGTAATTTTTTCTTCTCGAAGTTTCGTGTGGCTACCGCTTGAACGGTTGGATACGTAATACGTGTGCTTAAATCGAAGTAATTCGTACCTACACCAATCTCATCTGAGCACATGATAGATGCTTTTAAGTCTTGCATATTAAATTTGCGATTGGTATCAATTAAGAATACAACTGGGAATTCCAACCCTTTACTTGCGTGAATTGTCATCACTTGTACAGCGTAGGAATCCGTTGCTATTGGCGCTTCATCTAAATCTTTTTCTTTCTTTTGAAGAGCTTCAATGAAACGAATAAAGTTACGAACTCCCTTAAAACTACTGGATTCATATTGATGTGCATGTTCGTATAACGCATGCAAGTTTACAGCTCTTTGCACACCGTTTGATTGTCCATGAACATATTCCAAGTAATGCGTATCCATATAAATTTCCCAGATTAACTGAGCGATGGATTCGTTATTAGCGCTGTCTCTCCATTTATTTAATAGGGTTAAAAAGCTTTCTAGACGTTCTTTAAGCGTTAATTGTTGCTTGGAATCATAGTAGTCCAGATCTTGCAACTTAAATTTAGAAACAAATTGGCAAATTGCTTCGTAGTAACTTGTATTTTTGGATGTTGTACGAATGTGCGCCAATGCGATTTCGTCTAATCCGACAAGTCCTGAACGCAATACAGCAACTAATGGAATATCTTGTAATGGATTATCAATCACTTTTAATAAAGAAACCATTGTCGTAATCTCAGTACGTTTAAAGTATGATTGCGCCTTTTGAACGTTCACTGGAATTCCATAAGCAGCAAAAATAGATTCGATTTTATCATTATTACTCTTTGTAGATGAAAGAATGGCGAAGTCTCCATAATTTACTGGACGTTTGGCATCTGCTTTATCATTCATCACTTCAAAAGGCGTATGAATCATCTCTTGAATACGTTGTGCAACATAATGAATCTCGTTTTCTACTTTTTCAAATTCTTCAGCTTCTTCGATGTCTTCGACATCTTCTTTTAAATCAACATCTTCAATAAGGATGATTTCACTTGTTTTGTCGTCATCGTGTGAATAAGAGAGATTTCCTGTTTTAAGTGCAGCGACATCGTCATATTCCACTTGTCCCAACTCTTTATTCATAATTTGTTGGAATATCTTATTCGTAAAGGAAAGAACCTCATCTCTAGAACGGAAATTCTCCGCTAAAACAATTCTTTCTCCACTCTTCCCTTCAGCATACGCTTCGTATTTTTCGCGGAAAAGAGACGGATCTGCAAGTCGGAAGCCGTAGATAGATTGTTTCACATCACCTACCATAAAACGGTTATTAGGCTTACTTACAAGCTCTAAAATCGCTTCTTGGACACGGTTCACATCTTGATACTCATCGACCATGACTTCTTTAAAGTGTTTTTGATAATATTCTGAAGCGATCTTTTGGCCATTTGAATCTAATTTTGTCAAAATTCTCAAAGTATCATGTTCTAAATCCGAGAAATCAAGCTTATTTAACTGATGTTTTTCATCCTGAAATCGGTCATAGAACATCACAGCAATATCAGAGAGTTTCGATAAGATTCGGTTTACTTTAACCATTTGTTGCAGTTGAATTTCTGGAGAAATCGCAAAGTAATCCTCTTTGATTCTTTGGAAGTCTTTTTTTAGCCCTTCACGGATTGCTTTAATATCGTCAAGATTATCTTTAACCGATTCATCCACTTTGGCTGTAGACCAGTTTTTGAATTTTCTGTCTTCAAATGTTTGATGCGCGAAAACGTAAGACTCTTCCTGAATATGTACCAAAACAGTTTTCACAAAGTCAAAATCATCTTCTAGAACCGCTTGATGCTTTGGTACCCCAAGGAGTTCGATATCTTTAAGAAGTTGATTGTATTGAGCGACGAGATACGATAATTCTTCGATGAGTGCCGGTTTCACGTATGTTTTAACAAACGGTGTTGTAGCATATTCACTACCAACTGCATAGTTTTCCGTTAAATGAGATAACCATGTTTTAGGTTCTCTTTTCGAACGCGAATATTGATATAAACGATAAACAGTATTCGTAATCCCATCGTCTGAACGATCATTTGAGAACGTTGCAAACACTTCTTCATATTCTGGTTGTTCAAGAAGCTCTTCTTCCAACGCTCTCCAGACATTTTCTTGCAGAAGTTGTCCTTCAATTTCATCCATCATCGTAAATACGGGATCAATCCCTGCTAAATAGAAATACCGGCGAATTACTTTCATACAGAAGCTATGGATGGTTGAAATCATAGCCGAAGGAATCAGTTGTAATTGTTTAGCGAAACGTTGCTGAAGGTCTTCATCCGTTGATTTCTCAATTGCTTCTTCTAATTTAGTGCGAAGTCTCTCCTTCATTTCTTTTGCTGCAAGTTCTGTAAAGGTTACAACTAGCAATTCATTAATGTCGATACCCTCTTGAATATGCATGAGAATCCGTTCTACTAATACTTTTGTTTTCCCTGATCCAGCTGAGGCAGAAACAAGAAGATTGTTCCCACGAGTAGCTATCGCCTTCCATTGATTAGGGGTTGCTTGTAATCCTTTTGGTTTCTCTGGAATCATTCTTCTGTCTCTCCTTTCTTAGCTTGTAATTCATTTTGAATAAATGTAATCCCCTCATCTTTTTCAAATTTTAGAAGAGAACGATATCTGTTTTCTGGGTTTGTAGCATCAAACTGGGCAATACTACTAAATTTACCGGACACAGAATCTGCATATTGTTTAAAGTCCTCGTAAGGAGCTAGTGTAATATCTCCCGACAGGATACCTCTACCCGCTTCTTGAATTTTCTCCCATACAAAGTCTTTAAATAGCTTTAATTCTTCTGTCGTATAAACGCCATTTTTATA
>CALIJD010000224.1 GCA_938017885.1 uncultured Granulicatella sp. | reverse complement strand
GCAATTATTCCAATCCTTCGTGCTGGTTTAGGGATGGTAGATGGAATTTTAGAATTGATTCCAGCTGCTAAAATTGGACACGTTGGTATGTATCGCGATCATGATACATTGCAACCTGTTGAGTATTTCGTGAAATTGCCTTCAGATATTTCTGAAAGACAGTTATTTGTCGTAGATCCAATGCTAGCTACAGGGGGAAGTGCTGTTGCAGCGATTGATGCTTTACTTAAACGTGGTGCACAGCCGAACTCTATTAAGTTTTGCTGCTTAGTAGCCGCTCCAGAAGGAGTAGAAACCTTACGTAGCGCTCATCCTGAAATCGACATTTATGCAGCAGCATTAGATGAAAGATTAAATGAGCATGGATACATTCTTCCAGGATTAGGGGATGCTGGAGATCGTTTATTCGGAACCAAATAATTTATTAATGTAGTCAACGCTTTTGCGATAGACTATTGCCAACGAATCTGACAATAATCACCGTACTGAGCGAATGCCTCAATGTATGGAGATATTGTCAGATTTTTTATTTGGTGAAAAGGAGGGGAAATAAGATTCATGGAAGCAACACCAAAAGTGGTTGAGATTTTTGGATTGTCGTTTTCAGTTCCGATTTTGATTTCGTGTGGGGTTAGTGTTTTACTCATTGCGTTGTTTACAATATTATCTGCCAGGAAAGTGTCCATGAAGCCAGGAAAGCTACAAAACGCTTTAGAGGCTTTAATGGAATTTACAAAAGGCATTGTTAATAACGCAGTAGATGAAAAAACAGGACAAACGTATTATCTATATATTTTTTCACTGTTTTCTTTTGTGTTAGTCGCCAATATGGTGGGCCTCATTTTCTATATCCATTATGAGGATCATAGTTATTTTGCAAGCCCTACTGCCAGTCCAATTGTATGTTTGGCTTTAGCGCTGATGACCACATTAATCGCACATTATTCTGGCGTACAGAAGATGGGACTCAAAGGATATATTCAACATTCTTATTTAAGTCCAATGTCGTTTATGCTCCCAATTAAGTTAATTGAAGAGTTTACGAATACAATTACACTAGCTTTCCGTCTTTACGGAAATATATATGCTGGTGAAGTGTTATTAGGCTTAATCGTGATGTTCTCATCAGCAGCCGGATTAATAACGTATATTCTTGCCATTCCGTTAGGTGTAATTTGGCAAGGTTTTTCAGTTGTGATTGGAGCTATTCAAGCGTACGTATTCTGTACGTTAACGATGGTATATATCTCACATAAAGTAATGAAACATTAATTTTTAAGAAATGAGGAATTTAAAATGACAGAATTAGCAGCAGCAATTGCAGTAGTAGGAGCAGCTTTAGCAGCAGCCTACGGGAACCAAGCAGTAATCGTAAAAACAATCGAATCAATGACTCGTCAACCAGAATTAAGCAACGAATTACGTTCAACAATGTTTATCGGGGTTGCCTTAATCGAAGCGATGCCAATCTTCGCAGTATTAATCGCTCTTATCCTTGTTTTCGTCAAATAGATTCAAATGAAAGGATTATTGTCGAAAAGGAGGGGTGAGCGATGTTTGAAGTAATGTTGTCAGGTAATACCAGTACCGTTTTAGGTGATACTTTGGTCGTGCTAGTTTCTATGACATTATTACTTTTCCTAGTAAAATA
>CALIJD010000223.1 GCA_938017885.1 uncultured Granulicatella sp. | reverse complement strand
CGCTACTGCAGAAAATACAGCAGGAATGACTCCCCCAACGACTTCAACCGTAGGCGTAAAAGCTTTTGTTCTAATTTGTTCCATATCACTTGTAAACCAAGAAATATAGGTTTGACTATTTTTCTCATAAAAGCGTTCATAAGAAGTATTCTTTATGGCATGACTAATTCGATCTCGTAACCAAGTAACTACCTTTTGTTCAAAGAAAGCTTGATAGCGAATCAACATATAGGTAAACAACAAATATAAAGCAAAAATTGCGACTAATAGAATCGTCTCGCGGATAAAACCGTTCATATCCATTTTTACTAAATAGTCTAAAATCTCTGCATTGACAATACTTGTTAATAATTGAGAGGTCGCAATTAATGTTAAAATCGCAACAGTCACGAACACCTCTTTTTTAAATTTTTGGAAAATCACCTTCATCTAAATCTCTCCACTTCAAATTATTATGTTCATAGTTTAACATCGTCTTAATCCAATGTGTATAGGACTTTGGACGGAAAATAAAAGAAAAGTGAGGATTTCTGAGTTCCTCACTTCCTTATATTTTTTAGTCTTAATCTAATGAATATAGTGGAAAAGGCTATTCCAACAAAAGCTTCTATCACAAGCGGTACTCCCTGTTGTAGAGCTGGTAACACACTAATCGGTAAAATAGTCCCTAACGAATATCCTCCAATACTCAAATATCCAAGGATAAAGAGTACAATCGTCGACACCATCGTATCTTTAATCAAAGAAAAAAGCAGCATCTGTGCAATGAATAACCCAACAATTGCTAGCAATGGATATCCAATCGCCAGTAGAATCCCTTGAACCACTGAAATAAAGATTGTTTCCCCATTAGAAACATATGATACAGGAAACAATAAAACATTCTCTTGAATTAGGATTCCATACCCCACTAAAGAAAGAATCTCCAGCAGACTAGGAAAAGCATAAAAGTATTTCAAAGAATAGATCATCTCTGTCAATAATTCTTCTTTGCTAGAAATCGGCACTACTTCTAGCATTGTTCGATGTCGTTGTTTTCTTTCTAAATATCCCCCTACTTGCACAAGGAAAAAGAAGACAAGGATACCGTAACCAAGAAGTTGAAAACTTGTCTGGATAAAATCACCATACTGATAATAGGTTTGGTAGGATATCTCTTTTCCAACTAAATAATGGAATAATTGGAGTTTAGCTTTAATTTGCATAGGATTCTCTAACGAATCCGCCCATTCTTTTGGGGCACGACTTAGAAGAGATTCCACCAATTCCAATCGCTTTTCATAAATCGGAATCAGCCGCTCCGTTTTCCCCTTCACTGTATAAATCCCATTTTCTTGTGCATAGGTTTGATAGAGCGCTTGAAAAGTAGTATCCATCTCTTTCTTTGTATCTTCATCAATCGTCATTTGATTCTCAAACAACTCTTTAAGATTATCTATCTGAGAAAACTGTCGCTCAATCACATCTCTTAAGGTCAGTTTTCCTGTAATGTGATGATATCCAATGACAAGCGTTGTAACTACTAAAATAAGAAGCGGTATCTTATAGAAAAATCCTCTTTTCCTTAAATACATTCTATCTAACTGAACCCATCTACTCATACCGAACCCCCTCGTCTCAGACGTTCTTGCCAGCAAGAAGTTCCAATCGT
>CALIJD010000222.1 GCA_938017885.1 uncultured Granulicatella sp. | reverse complement strand
ATCCGTTTGGAGAAGAGATTCCGACAAATGAAGAAAACTTAATTATCGAAACAGCTTTAAAAGTTTGCCCAACATTAGAATCGCATAAACTCGTATGCGAAAGTGAGATTCCCTTAACAAGAGGGCTTGGTAGTAGTTCAAGCGCGATAGTTGCCGGAATCGAATTAGCCAATGTATTAGGCAACATGCATTTAACAAATGATGAAAAAGTAAAATGGGCAACCTTTTTTGAAGGACATCCTGACAATGTTGCACCGGCAATTCTAGGTGGAGTCGTTGTTGCTACTTATGATCCTCACTCGCAAGAAGTGTTGACAGTTCATAAAAATGTGGAAGCACCGATTGCGATGGTCGCTGTGATTCCAAACGTTCAATTATCAACGAAGAAGAGCCGTGGCGTACTGCCAAGTTCGCTAGCATACGGCATGGCAGTAGAAGCAAGTAGCCGTAGTAATGTATTAGTAGCTGGATTAATGGTCGAAGATTGGAAAGTTATTTCATCAATTGTTGAGAAGGACTTATTCCATGAAACGTATCGTTCAACGCTCGTTCCTTGGATGGAAGAGGTTCGTAGGGTTACCCAAGATGAAGGTCTGGATACACACGGGACTTACCTAAGTGGAGCTGGCCCAACAGTGATGACGTTTGTTCATAAAGAACAAGTCGATCGTTTTGTACAAACATTAGAAAAGTATTTAGAAACAACGCTGAAAAATTGCGCAATTCGTGTTCTTGAAATTGATGCGCAAGGCGTTTACGTAAAGTAGAAGGAGAACTATGGCACTATTCAAACCAACGTGGTTTAAAAAGACCTTTCAAGAGATTACCGTTTCTTTCTTACAAGAGAATGGAATCGAGGTTGTCTTAACCGATTTAGATAATACTTTAATTGGCTGGGACGAAAAAGAAATCGATGAAAACTTACTTGCCTGGGTACGTTCATTAAAAGAAGCAGGCATCAAGATTGTTCTTGTATCGAATAATAATGAACATCGTATCAAAGATGCCTCAACTCAGTTGGATGTTCCGTATGTGTATCCTGGTTTGAAGCCACTGCACAAAGGATTCAAAGCGGCACAACAATTACTGGGTTTTGAAAAATCAAAAACAGTCATGGTGGGAGACCAATTATTGACAGATATTCTAGGAGCGAATACATTTGGAGTTAGAACCATTATCGTAAAACCTAGAAAAGAGAGCGATGCTTGGAAAACAAAAATCAATCGTTTCTTTGAAAAAGGAATTTTTGTAGTAACACAAGGCGCGTCCTATCATAAAAAATGGGAGGAGGATTAATCATGGAACAGTATGTATGTATTGGATGTGGAGCAATAATCCAAACGGAAAATCCAAAAGGAACTGGGTACACACCTCTTAGTGCATTAAATAAAATGCTGGAAAGTGAAGGCCCTCTTTATTGCCAACGTTGCTTTAGACTACGTAATTATAATGAGTTGCAACCGGCATCTCTAACAGACGATGATTTCTTAAAGATGTTAAGTAGTATCGCCGATGAAGATACGCTAGTTGTGTTTGTAGTTGATTTATTCGACTTATACGGAAGCATGATTTCTGGCTTGAAACGTTTTGTGGGCGATAACCCAATTCTATTCGTTGCCAACAAGGTAGACTTATATCCAAAATCGGTGAACCGTAATCGTCTGAAAGCCTGGATTGAACGTCATGCAAAAGAGTACGGCATTAAACCAGTTGATACGCTACTTGTGAGCGGTCATAAAAGGATTCAAATTGACGAATTGCTAGAGAAGATTAACGAGTACCGTAAAGGCAAAGATGCATATGTCGTAGGGGTAACGAATGTAGGAAAATCAACGCTCATTAATAAGTTGATTCAAAGTATTGGTGAAACAGGAGAAGTGATTACAACGTCTCAATATCCGGGAACGACTCTTGGTCAAATTGATATTCCATTTGATGAATATTCATCATTAGTGGATACACCAGGGATTATTCATCGTCACCAAATTACGCATTACTTAGCGGAAAAAGAAATGAAGAAAGTCTTACCGCAAAAAGAATTACAACCGAAGACCTTCCAATTAAATAGCGATCAAACAATTTTTATAGGTGGCTTGATTCGTGTCGATTACGAACAAGGAGAACGGAATTCATTTACCTTCTATACACCGCAAACAATCGACTTGCATCGCACGAAGTTGGAAAAGGCGACAGAGTTTTATGGAAAACATGCTGGAACACTTCTAACGCCGCCAACAGGAGACAATATGAAGTTGTATCCAAAATTAGTGAAAAAGACATTTACCATTAAAGAAAAAACGGACTTAGTGATTGCAGGTCTTGGTTGGATAACGATTCAAAAACCAGGTACGGTATCAGTATGGAGTCCTAAAGAAGTTGACGTGATTCAACGTCAATCAATTATTTAAAGAAAGGAGAGCTTTCATGGAATTAAAAGGGAAAGAAAGACAGTTCTTCAAGAAAGAAGCGCATTCGTTGAAGCCAATCTTCCAAATTGGAAAAGGCGGACTCAGCGAAGAGATGATTCATCAAATTCAAAATGCTGTTGAGAAGCGTGAATTGATTAAAGTGACTTTATTACAAAACACATTAGAGGAGCCCCAAGAAGCTGCCGAAACAATTGCTGAGGCGACGGGTAGTACCATCATTCAAGTGATTGGCCATACGATTGTGTTATATAAAGAAGCTCGAAATCCAAAACATAGAGATCTTTCAGTACGATTTGCAGAATTCAAAAAAAGAGGTCGATAGACGATGGTTGCTGAACTCAATATTTTTTCTGAGACATTAAACAAAACTGAAAAATTCGGTGAAGAAATTCCGGTAGAACGTGTAGGCCTTATCGGTGGAAGTTTTAATCCGCCACATATTGCACATTTAATTATGGCTGAACAAGCGCGTGTGCAATTGGGCTTAGACAAGGTTTACTTTTTACCAAGTCATATTCCTCCACATGTGGATGAGAAAAAGACCATTGATGCGAGTACCCGTGTCGAGATGACACGTTTGGCGATTCAAGATAATATTTATTTTGATATCGATTGAACTCGAGCGTAATGAGAAGAGTTATACGTATGATACGATTCAGCTGTTAAAGAAACAGAATCCGAATACGGAATATTACTTTATCATCGGTGGAGACATGGTAGATTACTTACCAACGTGGCACCGTGTGGATGAATTAGTTCATGAGGTCCAATTTGTCGGAGTTGAACGTCCGGGTTATGAAAAAGAAACGCCATATCCAGTCCTATGGATTACCGCACCGAAGATGGATATTAGTTCAACACAAATCCGCAAAAATGTTCTATTCCAACAAAGCATTAAATATTTGGTGCCAGAATTAGTGGAAGCCTACATTGCAGAAAAGGGGTTGTATTTAGAATGAGCGAAGTACAAAGCTTTGAACCTTATACAACAATGACAAGAGAAGAGTTGTTGTCTCATGTCCAGTCAAATATGAGTGACAAGAGATATCAACACTGCCTGCGTGTCGAACGAAAAATATTGGAATTAGCAAAGCTTTACGGCGTCGATGAGAAGGCTGCTTCTTTTGTGGGATTAGCGCATGATTATGCTAAAGAAATCCCAGTTGAAGAGCAGCAAGCTCTTGCCAAAGAAATCGGTCTTCCTGAAATATTTCACCATGAAGGTACTGAAATCTTGCATGGACCAATTGGTGCCTATTTGATTGCTAACCTTTGTGAGATAAAAGACCAAAATCTGTTAGATGCCATTCGTGAGCACACAATTGGAGGACTGCAAATGAGTCTTCTTTCGAAGTGTCTGTTTGTGGCAGATGCAATCGAAGATGGAAGAGATTATCCAGGGGTCGATACTGCTCGTGAAATTGCAAAAAAAAATATCGATGATGCGGTCTTTTATTTATTGAAGCACACATTGGAATTTTTATTGGAAAAAGAAGTGCCTATTTTTTCAAAAACAATAGAAGTTTATAATCATTATTTGAAACAAAGAAAAGGAGAATAGAATGGAACATACCAGTAAAAAATTATTACAAGTTGTTTTAGATGCTTGTGAAGACAAGTTAGCACAAGAAGTGGTTGCACTAGATGTAGCCAGTCTTACCCCTGTTGCAGAGTACTTTGTAATTACACACGGTAAAAACGAAAAACAAGTACAAGCGATTGTCGATGCGGTTGAAGAAGCGGTTGAAAAAGAAGGCTTCGAAGTAAGAAGTATCGAAGGTAAAGATGGCGGCAAATGGATTTTAATGGACTTAAACGATGTGATTGTCCATGTATTCTATTATGCTGATCGCGAATTCTATAATTTAGAAAAATTATGGAGCGATGCACCAATCGTGAATATTGTGAGTGAAAACTAATGAACTATCAAAAATTTGCTCATGTATATGACCAAGTGATGGATCAAAAACTCTACGATGAATGGACGGACTATGCAGTTCGTTCTTTTTCGCATAGTGCCAAAAGACCGGTTCGTAAAGTGATGGAACTTGCTTGCGGGACAGGAGAAGTATCTATGCGCCTTGACGATAAAGGATTCGAAGTCGTTGGCGTTGATTTATCCAAGAATATGTTAGAGATTGCAAAAAAGAAAGCGCAAGGTAGACCTATCGAATGGCTTCAAGCGGATATGCGAGTATTGGAAGAGGTACCGACAACCGATGCAGTAACGCTGTTTTCAGATTCACTCTGTTATTTAACAGACTTTGAAGATGTCGTTTCGGTGTTTGAAGCGGTGTACAAACATTTAGAAGAGGATGGGATTTTCCTCTTCGATGTGCACTCGCTCTATCAAATGCAAGAAGTCTTTCCAGGATATCAATATCATTTTGTAGAAGACGATTTTGCATTTCTCTGGCAAAGCTATGAATTAGACGATCCCGGCAGTGTAGAACATGTCATTGATATGTATATTAAACAAGAAGATAGCAATCTGTATGAGCATTTTCAAGAAGTGCATGAAGAACAAACTTTCCCAATTGAAATGGTTGAAGCCGCACTAGAGACGGTCGGTTTTACCGATATTAAGGTGACGGCTGACTTTGGAAGAAGCGAAGTCCAAGAAACGAGTCCGCGTTGGTTCTTCCAAGCGGTGAAATGAGGCTTATGTATGAAAGTATGTGGAGTAATTGCAGAATTTAATCCATTTCATCAAGGCCATGCTTATCTGTTAGAACAGGCACGGAAAAAAACGAGTGCGGATATTATTGTTGTCGTGATGAGCGGTAATTGGGTGCAACGTGGTGAACCTGCGATCGAACAAAAATGGAGTCGTGCAGAAGTCGCGCTTCAAAACGGGGCGGATGTTGTGATTGAGATGCCGACTGCAGTGAGCTGTCAGTCAACAGACCGTTTTGCAAAGGGCGCAGTTGAAATCTTACAAAAGGTAGGTTGTCACTATTTAGCATTTGGATGTGAAAATGGGGACAAGTCGTTTTTTGAAGAGGCGGTATCTCAGCGAAATGTCGTTGAAAAAGAAATTAGCCGTTTTGTAGAAGAGAACCGTTCACTTACTTTTGCAAGTCAATTAACGCAGTTGGCTATCAAAAAGTTTGGAGAAAATAGTGAACTTGCACAAGCGTTGCAGTCGCCAAATCAACAGTTAGGATTAGCATATGCTGTTTATAATTCTGAGACAGAAATTCCAATGCAGCTGGTTCCTATCATACGAGTAGGAAGCGGACATTTGGATGATACGTTAGAAGAGGCAACTTTTGCTAGTGGAACAGCCTTACGAAAAGCTCTGAAAGAGAATCGCCAGGAGAAAGTGTTGGTAGAACAACTATCCTATGTATGTTTCGATAAAGAAGAGTACAAAAACGATTGGAGTTCTTATTGGCCAATCTTGAAGAGTATTGTTTTAAGAAGTACTGACGAAGAACTACGTGCCATTTATCAAATGGAAGAAGGAATCGAGAATCGCTTGAAGGAAGCTGTTCGAACAACTTCGACTATTGAGGAGTGTCTCCAACATCTCAAAAACAAACGGTGGAGCTGGGCAAGGTTGCAACGACTCCTTGTTTATGTTTTACTTGGAATAACCAAAACGGAAATGGAAGACTATTGGAATACACCGATTCATCAAGGTAAAGTCCTGGGGTTTACATTAAAGGGTCAAAAGTGGTTGAAGAATATGCGGGAAGTAGAATCGTTCAATTTAATAACTAATTACGCAGCCTATAAAGATGAACGGCAAGAAAGTTGGGATTTATTGTATGATTTTTGGAATCCATCCAAGCAAATTTCTGCTACGGTCTTTAAGCCGATTCAAGTGAACAAGGAGATAGAATTTTAATCTCTGTCTTTTCAAGCTTGTAAAGTAAAAAGCTTTGACAAACTTTCAATAAACTAGTATAATTCAGTATGTTGCTTTAGGGGTGAAAATTGTGAAAATATCAGTTAAACAACTTCAGGATTCTCAAGGGACTCCAACTTACTTTGATACAGAAATTAATGTGGAAGAGGCTTTAAAACAACGAGATGATTCCATTCTTGCTGTTTCGCCAGCACACATCAAAGGATTTCTTGTTTATCAAAGCCAATCAGTTGTAGCGCAATTTACTTGCGATGTTGATATCACACTTCCTTCATCCAGGTCTTTAGAGCCAGTGGTAGTTCCACTCCACATAGATATTGTGGAAAGATACATTCCGTCCCATCTCTCGGTTGATGAGAAAGAGCTAACAGAAATTGTGATGCCTCTTGATGGTGATTGGGTTGACCTTGAACCCGCTGTGGAAGATCATATTTTACTTTCAATTCCTTTACAAGTCTTATCGCAAGAGGAATTGAGTGAAGATAAAATGCCTTCAGGAAATGATTGGGAGGTTGTGACGCAAGAAGCTCTTGAAGAGCGACGCAAACAACAAAAAGAACAATCGGTTGATCCAAGGCTAGCGTCTTTACAGTCTTTCTTCGAAAAGGATGAGACTGAGAAGTAAAAAGCATTATGTAAAGAAGATTGATTAGGAGGTGTACAAAAATGGCAGTACCAAAACGTAAAACATCAAAAGCGAGAAAAGCAAAACGTCGTACTCACTTCAAATTAGAAGTTCCAGGATTGAGCGCATGCCCATCATGTGGAGCATTAAGAAAGAGCCATCACGTTTGTCCTGAGTGTGGTTCATACGACGGAAAAGAAGTTGTTTCTAAAGAAGCATAATCATAAACGTTACAAAACCTTAGACAACTGTCTAAGGTTTTTTCTTTTTATAGTTAAGAAGCAAAATGTATCAAAAATGATCTGTATCATTTTTGATACATTTAAAAATATTATGAGTTTTAAGAAATCTATTGTAAACTAGTAGTGATGGAGGTGAGTCAATGTTATTTTTTGAAATCGTACTATGGTTAGTATTTATTTTAAGTTTCGTGGGCTTCACGGTCGTTTTTGGAAATCGAATCTTCTATAATGAGACTCGCTTCATAACTATTCGTGAAATTATGACGCCAATGCTGTTGTTGGTATTACATACCACTAGTGTGAATATCTATGGTTATTCTTGGTTTAGTTATGCTACATTAGGTTTTGCTCTTATTGGGTTAGCATTATTATATTTCAAGTTAAAAAGAGGGAAACTAGTTCTTAGACCTTTCCTCCACCAATTATTTTCGATTTCATTTTTATTTTTTGGATTGCTTGTCTTATTAGTACAAGTGGGAAGATTCTTTAAATAATTGCATAAAATCAATAGTTCTAAGCTCTTTACGCAGAAAGTGTAAAGAGCTTTTTTTGTGCACTAAAACATCCTTTATGGGGAGAAAAAACTTTTTTTAAACTTTTTTAG
>CALIJD010000221.1 GCA_938017885.1 uncultured Granulicatella sp. | reverse complement strand
ATTGACTCTACTACAGGGAAATATTCAGGAATGAACTCTCTTCGTTTATCCTCATGTACTGCAGCATTCCAGTCGATGAAAAATCGAGATTGTAGTGAATATACCGCATCTCCCACAATTCGTAAGTGAGTATCTCTCCAGTACCCAAGTTTTCCTTTGCCTAGATATTCATCACCAATATTAAATCCACCAACATACCCTATTTTTCCATCAATCACAACAATTTTACGGTGGTTTCGGTAATTGATACGCCAGTTAATGAAGCCTAATGAGTAACCAAAGAAGGCAACCGTATGTCCACCTGCATCATGCAGTTTTTTCCAAAATCCCTGTCTAGTCTTACGAGCACCTAGGGCGTCATAAATGACGAGCACTTCAATACCTTCTCTTGCTTTTTCAATCAAAAGACCCATAATTTCATGCCCAATCGTATCATCATTAAAAATGTAATATTGAAGGTGAATATGATGTTTAGCCTGTTCGATATCTGCCTTTAACTGAGTAAATTTATCTTCTCCTGACACGTACAGAGTCACTTCATTATTTTCTGTAATAATAGCATCATCGGTTTCTAAAAAGAAGGAAGCTAAATCTTCTTGATACTCATTTTTAAACTGAAATTTTGGAGCACCTATTTTTTCTTTGGTTCTTTCTAAATCTCTTTGTTGCTGTTCGACCAATTCTTGAAGGCCAACTGTTTCTTGAGATTTCATATTAAAAATCCGTTTTTTCCGAATTCTTCTTCCAAAGAAGAAGTAGATAATAAATCCAATAATCGGAAGCATGATAAGCACAATAAGCCAGCCCCAAGTAGCCGAAATTTCTCTAGGCTCCCTAAAAACTGTGATGACTGCCCCAATCGTATTCGCAAGAATGATGAGGTAAAGGAATGAACTAATAAATTCCATACGCTCTCCTTTCTTTTTTTAAATAAAAAAGACCACGACGAATCAAGGTCTTTTTATTTTTTATTAATCATTTAATAAATGAGATTGTTCTCTACGTGATAAGAAACGAGTTCCTTTTGGAATATAAACATCTCTTTTTACGTAAACAAGTGTTACAAAGATGAGTAAAGTCACCGTAAGTGTCACTAAAAAGTTCGCCCCAAATTCGAAAATACCTTGAGCTAAACTAACTTTTTCTGCTGAAAACACTGTTGGAGCTCCAATTCCTGTACCAATTACATGGAATCCATAACTTACAATAGTCGCAATTAAACTGGCTGTTACAACATTTAATGTAGTTGATGATGTACGCGCATTAAACGCTGTGCGCACCGTGTTTCTAGCAAAGAATCCTGAAAGACCTACAAAACCATAGGCCATGAAGGAATCATGTAGAGGAACAACGAGGAATCCTGCTCCTGTTGGATGTAAGAATACATGGAGTAATCCAAAGAGGGCACTCGCAATCGTTCCCCAAATTAATCCTTGTCTTAGAGACACAAAAATTAATGGAAGAATCGCTAAATCCACAAAGAAAGGTAGGCTTTCTTGTGGGATATAGGATAGAGCTACTGAAACCACAACAGCTCCTAATACTTCAAGTAAGATTTTTACTGCTTTTGAATTCATTCTAATCTCCTTAAAAATCGTTATTTTTTATAATTAGACGCTTCCATAATCATTGGTAAAATGACTGGGCGACGTTTCGTTTTATCGAATAGATAACGGCTAAGAGCGTCACGAACCTCTTGTTTCAATCTTGGCCATTCGAAATCTTCACTTGCCAAGTTTTCTTCAACGACTTCTGTCACAATTTTTTGAGCTTCCGTTAGTAATTCCTCACTTGTTTTCATATATACGAATCCACGAGAAATAATTTGAGGACCGCTCAAAATCTTACCTAGTCTTCTAGAAATCGTCACAACGGCAACAAAAACACCGTCTTCTGATAGAATTTTACGATCTTTTAGAACGATATTTCCAATATCACCCACGCCGATTCCGTCGACCAATACATTTCCTGCTGCTACTTGACCAGAAGCATTCATTTGGCCATTTTCAATTTCTACGACATCCCCTTTTCCAGGAATGAAGATGTTCTTATATGGAATTCCTAATTCATTAGCTAATTCCGCATGCGCTAATAAACTACGATACTCCCCTTGCACTGGAATGAAGAAAGTTGGTTGCAACAAGTTAATCATTAATTTCAAATCATTAGGAGTTGCATGTCCACTTGCTTTTTTACTGTTTGCCATTTCAAACACTTCAGCATCCGCACGATAGATTAAATCCTTCGTACGAGCAATTTGAGTTTCCATCGCAACTGAAGGAGTCGTTGCAATATACACTAAATCCCCTTCATGCAAGTTTACCTGACGATGACGTCCTAATGCCATCTTTTGAAGAGCTTTAATAGGCTCTCCAGCATTTCCAGTTTCTAAAATGACAAGTTCATTATCTGGTAATTTTTTCATTTGATTGAAAGAAATAATTAATTCTTTATCAGGAACAGTTAATTTATTCAGACTCAATGCGATATTAACAATTTCTTCAAGTTCTGAACCTGTTAGGAAAATTTTACGCCCAGATTCATATGCTGCATTGATGACTTGTTGAATCCGTAAAATATTACTTGCTACACAAGCCACCACAATACGACCTTGCGCATTTAGGAAAGTTTCTAACATCGCTTCAGCAATTTTACGGTCACTGACATTTTCAACAGGACTTTCCGCATCACTTGAATCACTTAAAAGAGCAAGGACATAGTCTTCCCCAACATCTGTAATACGGCCAAAATTCGTTTGATATTCGACTGAAGCACTTTGATCGAATTTGAAATCTCCTGTATATACGATATTTCCTTCGCTCGTTTTAATCACAATCGCCAATGAATCTGGAATCGTATGGGTTGTTTTAAAGAATTTAATCGTAGCACTTGCAAAGTCAATTTCTGTATTTTCAGTAACTTCGTGGTAGTCATTAAATCCTTTCACTAATTTGGAAGATTCAACATAGTATTTCGCTAATGCAATTGTCAATTTTGAACCAAAAACGGGTGCATCAATATTTTGTAAGAAATAAGGTAATGCTCCTACCGCATCGGCATGCCCGTGCGTTAAAAACACCCCTGAAATTCTCTCTTTATTTTCTTCTAAATAACTAAAGTCCGGAATGACAACATCAATCCCTAGTAGTTCATCTTCTGGATAAACTAAACCGCAATCTAGCACGAAGATGTCTTCTTCAACTTCAACGGCATATAGACTTTTACCGTTTTCTCTCACGCCACCTAGCGCGATGATTTTAATTGAACTCATGATTTACCTCTCATTTTCTTTTATTTACAATTATTTCTTTTAGGCGGACTCCACCACCATATATGCTCTTTTAGAATACCATAATTGTCGACATATTGCGAATTTCAAAGTCCTTCCAAGATGCTCTTTTCGTGTGCATTAGAACTCTTCCCATCAATCATTCACTCCATAAAAATTTTTAAGAGTTCTACAAACATTGCAAACTTCTTTCTTTATAAAAGCAAAAAAGACCGAGAGTTTCTCGGCCTTTCCTTTTACTGTTCTTGTACCTTGTCAATCATATCTTGAATCGTTTTTTGATTATAGAATCGAATTTGTTCTTGGATTTGCTCTTCTTGTAGTTTGCCCATAATTTTCCCCATACGAGAACTTACTAGGCAAGAAGGATCTGAGGCCTCTTTAAATGTTTTTTCTAGGCGCGCATCTTCAGAAACAAGTATAAAGATGTCTCCTAATTTTATTTTAGAGGGGTCTGAAATCCATTGATAGCCACCCTGTTTTCCAGCAGCTGTACTCACCCATCCTATTTTCACAGCTAAACTCATAAGCTTTCTGACAATAGCGGGATTACTACAAGCGTTAAAAGCCAGCTCTTTACTGGAATAACGATTATCATGATGAATCGCTAAATAGGTTAGACAATGAATCATTACGATGAAGTCATTTCCCATTAAATCACCTATTGAATCATTCCGAATACATCATTCAATGCTTCAGCCATTGTTGGATGTGTAAAGATTTGATCGCGAAGAACTGTGTAAGGTAAGTTTGCATTCATTGCGGTTGCGATAATGTTAATCACTTCATGTGCTTCTTCTGCAAATAATGTTGCACCAACGATTTGGTTATTTGAAGCGTCCACTAACACTTTGTAGAATCCGACTTGGTTTCCAATAATTTTAGCTTTTGGAATCGCCATTGCAGGGAGTTTGGCAACTTTCACTTCGATACCAGCTTCTTTTGCTTGTTTTTCATTTAAACCAACACTTGCTAATGGTGGATTAATGAAGGTTGCTGTTGGGAATTTTGCACGTTGTTTCGTAGAATAGCTTGTATCCCCTGCTAAGAAGCGTTTAACGATACGGAAATCATCTAATGATACGAATGTGAATTGTGGTCCACCGTTCACATCGCCCATTGCAAAGATATGAGGGACATTTGTTTGTAAAAATTCATTCACTTGAATCGTACCACGTTCGCTTACAGCCACTCCTGCTTTATCTAAATCTAAGCCTTGAATATTTGCACGACGTCCAGTTGCTACTAAAACCGCATCAGTAGTAAAGGCTAAAGGTGTTCCTTCTCCCGTTACCGCTTGAATAATCACTTTTCCATCTTCTTGATGAACATTTTTTAATTGAATTCCTAAGTTAAAGGAAATCCCTAATGACTCTAATTGCTCTTTAACAGCTGAAGATACATCATCATCTTCACGAGGTAAGAATGTATCAAAGACATCCACTACGGTCACTTTTGTCCCGAATTGAGCATAAGTTGCCGCAAATTCTAATCCAATAAATCCACTACCAATAATGACTAAGCTTTCAGGATATTCTTCCACATCCATAATTGTTTCGCTAGTATGAATATTTCCTCCAATCGTTAACCCTTCTACTGGTGGAACAAATGGAGTAGCCCCTGTATTAATAAAAATACGTTCTGCTTTAAATAATTTTTCTCCTTCTGCAGTCTCCACAGCTACAGTATGGTCATGCACAAAACGAGCGGTTCCGTCAATAATAGTTGTTTTTTCAACAGAATCTACTTTATTGTAGTTCGCTTGGTTTAATGCAGAAATTAAAGCCTTTTTCTCTTGAACGCTCTTTGCATAATAAGTACTTGCTTCTTCTGTTGAGTATTGTTTACGAGCAGCTTTTGTCGCTAATTTTTTAGTTGGAATACATCCAACATTAATACAAGTACCTCCGTACATTGCTTTTGATTTTTCAATAAGGATTGTTTCTTCTCCTTGACTTCCTAAATAACCGGCCAAAGTCTTTCCAGCTTTACCGAATCCGATAATAATA
>CALIJD010000220.1 GCA_938017885.1 uncultured Granulicatella sp. | reverse complement strand
AGCTAAATGTATATGTGATGCCGTTGTCTGTTATTTTTGGACAAGAGACGTATCGTGAAGATATAGATATTTCATCTGAAGAATTTTATGCAAAAGTAAAATCTTCTTCAATCTTTCCAACGAGTACACAACCACCAGTAGGAGAAACTTACGAATTATTCCGCGAACTTGCAAAAGATTATGATGCTATTATTCCTATTACTATTTCTAGCGGAATTAGTGGGACTTATCAAACTTGTGTGGCTGTGGCCGATGACATGAAAGATGAAGTGCCGATTTATCCAATTGATTCAGGGATTAGTTGTGCACCTCAAGCAAGAGCTGTAAAATTAGCAGCGGTAATGGCAAAATCTGGAGAGTATTCTCCTTCAGAAATTGTTGAAACTGTTCAACGATTAATTGATCGTACGACAGCCTACTTTATCGTTGATGATTTAAGCAATTTACAACGCGGTGGACGTTTATCTGCAGGGGCTGCATTAGTGGGCTCTATGTTGAAAATCAAGCCAATTTTGACATTTGTCGATAAAAAAATTGTTCCTTTCGAGAAAATTCGTACACAACAAAAAGCGATGAAACGAATTGAGCAATTATTTGCAGATGAAACAGGAACGACGGATGGAGATGGCTATGAATTAGTCATTATTCATGCCAATGCACCAGAAGCTGGTGAAGCGTGGAGACAAAAAATGCAAGAACAATATCCTAAATTACGAACATCATTGGCCTATTTTGGTCCAGTTGTTGGAACTCACCTTGGTGAAGGGGCTTTAGGCTTCTCTTGGGATATCGTACAAGAAAAGAATTTAGAAAAATAAAGAGTGGGGGAACCCGCTCTTTTTCTTCATGAAACAGAGGGATACAAATGACACTTGTTGTTAAAAAGATGTTAGGTAATACATTAAAAGAATTAATGAATGAACGGCCGTTGACGAAAATTACCATACAAGATTTAACGAAGAAGTGCGGTATTAGTCGTCAAACGTTTTATAATCATTTCCATGATATATATGAATTAGTAGAATGGATTTATTTGAATGAGGCGCATATCACACTCGGAGAAAATATTTCTTATGAGAATTGGCAAGATGCCTTAGAGGCACTGTTCCAATATATGGATGATAATCGAAACTTTGTTCTTAACACGTATCGCTCTGTTAGTAAAGAAAATGTTGAGCGGCTCTTACAAAGAGAAGTAGAAAGATTCTTAACCGATTTAATTTTTAATGAAATTAAAGTGAGTGGTGCAGAAGCGGAACAAGTACAATTCTCAATTGAGTTTTATACGTATGCACTTGTTGGGGTAGGTCTTGATTGGATTAGTCGTCAAATGCCTGGTACGGCTAAAGAACTTGTTGAAAAAATCGAACAAGTTATGATTGGAACGATTGTGGCTCGCGTTTCTTAATAAAATACTTTACAATTTCATCCCAGTGTCCAAAGTTTGGACATTGGGATTTTTTTGTCTATGGTACTATTCACAAAACAGGAGTAGAGTAATGCATGTAAAGAACAAAACCTGATTTTCAGGAACTAGGAGGAATTACTATGTATCATTCAAACGGAAATTACGAAGCATTTGCCCGCCCTAAAAAACCACAAGGCGTTGACCAAAAATCAGCTTACTTAGTTGGTTCAGGACTTGCATCTTTATCAGCGGCTGCCTTCTTAGTGAGAGATGGCCAAATGAAAGGAGAAAATATTCATATTTTAGAAGAACTTCCACTTGCTGGAGGAAGTTTGGATGGAATCTTAAATCCAACGCGCGGATTCATTATTCGTGGAGGTCGTGAAATGGAAGACCACTTCGAATGTTTATGGGACTTATTCAGATCAATTCCTTCACTAGAAGTCGAAGATGCCTCTGTACTAGATGAGTTCTACTGGCTTAATAAAGAAGATCCTAACTTCTCGTATTGCCGTGTAATTGAAAATAAAGGACAACGGATTCCAGACGATGGTCAATTCACGTTAAGCGACAAATCAAGTGAAGAAATGGTCAAGTTATACATGACATCTGAATCTGAATTGCAAGGGTTAAAAATTACCGATGTATTCAGCGAAGAGTTCTTCGAATCAAACTTCTGGACTTATTGGGCTAGTATGTTTGCTTTTGAAAAATGGCATTCAGCCATTGAAATGCGCCGTTACATTTTACGTTTCATTCACCATATCGATGGTCTACCTGACTTATCTGCATTGAAATTTACGAAATACAACCAATATGAATCACTCGTTTTACCACTTGTGAACTACTTAAAAAAACATAATGTACAATTCGAATACGATACAGTTGTTAAAAATGTGATTGTTGAACATGTCGAAAGCGACATGATTGCTAAAGAACTTGTATTAGAAGTAGGCGGCGTTTTAGAAACACGCAATTTAACAGAAAATGATTTAGTGTTCGTGACAAACGGAAGTATTACTGCTGCGACAACATACGGGGATAACAACACTCCAGCTCCAATTTCAAAAGAATTAGGCGGGGCATGGAGCTTATGGAAAAACTTAGCGAAACAAGATGAACGTTTCGGACATCCTGAAGTGTTCTGCGAAAACTTACCAGACCAAAGCTGGTTCGTTTCAGCTACAACAACTGTAAAAGATAAACGTATCGCGCAGTATATTCAAAAAATCTCTAAACGTGATCCTTATGCCGGAAAAGTGGTAACAGGAGGAATCGTAACGGTTCGCGACTCAAACTGGATGATGAGCTACACATTAAACCGTCAACCACACTTCAAAGCGCAAAGTAAAGATGAATTAGTCGTATGGATTTACGGATTATATTCAGGAATTGAAGGAAACTATGTGAAAAAACCAATCGAAGAATGTACAGGGATTGAAATTGCTGAAGAATGGTTATACCACATGGGTGTTCCAGAAGAATTAATTCATGAATTTGCCAGCGAAGGATCTAGCACTGTGCCTTGCAACATGCCTTATATCACAAGCTACTTCATGGCGCGTAAAGATGGCGACCGTCCACTCGTTGTTCCAAACGGTTCTAAGAATATTGCTTTCATCGGTAACTTCGCAGAAACTCCTCGAGATACTGTGTTTACAACAGAATATTCTGTTCGTACAGCGATGGAAGCTGTGTATACATTGCTCGATGTCGATCGTGGTGTGCCAGAAGTGTTCGCTTCAGCTTATGATTTACGTGTTCTTACAAAATCAACAAGCCGCTTGATGGATGGTAAGAAATTAGCTGATGTAAAAGTGCCATTCTTAGTGAAATTATTTGAAAAACGTGCTGCTAAGAAAATTAAAGGTACGATGATTGAAGAACTTCTCAAAGACGCAAACTTAATCTAATGAGTGAAACCTCTCTAAGTCTCTTAGAGAGGTTTTTTCGTATCTGTTGTTGAGGTGATGGGAATGAATATTGTTCGAACGAAATCAGGGGATTTAGTCCATGCAACCCAAATAAAGGAAGATGAGGTTTGCTTTTGCCCAGAGTGTGGGGAAGAAGTGATGAAGAAGGTTTCTAGAAATGGAGTCGTGTTCTTTGCGCATATTCCAAAGAAACACAGGCAGGAGGAAACTCAGGCACATCAAGAAGGAAAGCACCTATTGCTAGAAAGTCTGAAGAGTCATGACTTTCATGCTGAGTTAGAACCGTATGTGTCGTCTATTGAACAGATTCCAGATATCGTCGTCACAGAAGGCAAGAATGCTTGGTGTATTGAGTATCAATGTAGCGTAATTTCTCCTGAGGATATCGTAGAGCGGACGAAACATTTAGGTGACATTGGAATGCCTGTCCACTGGATTTTAGGAGAGAATTATGAAAGCCAGCATAAATTGACAGATACCTTTAGCTATTTAATGAAATATCATCCACAATTAGGGAATTATTTAATTTTCTTTGTGAAGGGGGAGATGATTTTTCATACGCGAATTAAGATAAAGCCTCGATCTCAGCAGATGACGTATCAAATAGTACGGGTACCACTCTTATCGTTCTCGTGGAAAAAGTGGAAGAAGCTTGTCGAAGATTCTGTTCCTGTAAAAGCACACTTAAAACCGAATAGAGAGATGAAATGGACGTCAAGGGATACAATGCTTTTTAAGAAATTAGCGTCTCCACTCACGAGGGCATTTCTCGTAAAGTTATACCGATGCCGTCAAACCATAGAAGACCTTCCAAATTCTTTCTTAACGTTCCCAATTTATACGGAGACGTTTAAGGTGCCTAATCTTGTGTGGAAGGGACATGCGTGGATATTGTTGGAACAAATGGCTTTTGGTGAGGATGTTGAAATGATGGATTTTATGGAAAGGGTGAAAGAAGTCTGGCGACCATTCTTGCGTCCAGTCTCGAATCCAGAAAGTCAGATGGAGGCTTGTATTTGGGAGTTCATAGACGAGCTATTAGCTGATAAAAAAATAAAAATTGCGTATCCAAAATCAAAAATGAACCGTTTGCAAAACAATGGTAATTTTGGTAAAATATTCATGAGTGTAGAGGGATGAAGAGGCAAATAGAGATAATTATGGTAACTGTATATCCAATTATTTAATCCTTTCAACTATACTTGCAAAAAGGCATCTATAGGCATAATTATTTGATGAAGATTTGTCATCATCCTCCTATCTGGGGCTATGGAAAAACCATGGCCCCTTCCTAGTTTGCTAGGGAATATTGAGGCACATGGGGTGCAGGGAAGGAAGGTATTCATGAAATATTCAGAAGAGGGATTACAATATCATATCCATACACGTAAAGGGGATGTAGGTCGCTATGTGATTTTACCAGGGGACCCAAAACGCTGTGCTAAAATTGCAGAACACTTTGAGAATGCGCAGTTAGTAGCCGATAATCGTGAATATGTTACGTATACAGGATACTTAGACGGAGAAAAAGTAAGTGTGACTTCAACAGGGATCGGTGGACCGTCAGCTGCAATTGCGCTTGAAGAATTAGTACGTAGTGGTGCAGATACATTTGTCCGTGTTGGAACATGTGGCGGAATTGATATCGACGTTAAAGGTGGCGATATCGTAATTGCGACAGGTGCGATTCGTACAGAAGGGACAACACGCGAGTATGCTCCGATTGAATTTCCAGCCATTGCAAATTACGATGTCGTAACAGCGCTAATTAATGCGGGTAAAGGCTTAGGATACACAACACATGCAGGGG
>CALIJD010000219.1 GCA_938017885.1 uncultured Granulicatella sp. | reverse complement strand
GACAATTGATGAGAGTATTCTTAATGGATTTAGAGGATTTGAATTGGTATATAATTTCTATTTAGAAATTTATAGGAGGAAAGAAATCAATGAAACGGTATCTGCTCAGGCATAAAGTAGCATCTTTTGTTGTAGTGTTATTAACTTTCTTGGAAAATGTATCCTCTATTATTAGTATTTCGTTGAATGCACCAGCATTTAATGCTTTAGTTAAGGGCGATTTTTCTACGTTTTTAATGTGGAAGTTAGTAGGGATAGCTTTCAGTGGAGTTTATTTGGCATCGTTATATGGATATAATGTGCAGCTGAATAAGCTCATCCAAAAAATTAGCATTGAAATCCGAGGAGAAATTGCCGACAAAATCGGTCGTGCGAATTATTCGACAGTGACAGAAAAAGATGTTTCTGCGTATGTTTCATGGTTTACAAGTGATTTAGAGCAATTAGAGGACAATGGATTTGCAGTATTATTCAACAGCATCGGAAGTGGAATGATGCTGATCTTTGCATTGACTTCTCTCTCACTATTCCATTGGGGATTAGCAGTGGTGACTGTCTTGGTAGCATTGATGCTTTTTTTCACGCCCAAGTGGTTTCAAAAACAAACCAAGGAAGCTACTTCAAATATATCGGCTGCCAATGAAGAATTTATTACAACCGTTCAAAACTTATTTAAAGGATTCGAAGTGTTTTATACCTCGAATGCAGTTGGGCAATTTGTGAAGCGAATTAAAGTCGCTTCAGATGCATTATCAGAAGTTAAAGTCAGTTATCGAAAGAAATTTTCTTTTGTACAATTGTGCATTTCGTTACTGAATTTCATTGGGAAAATTTCAGTGGATGTCGTAGCCGGATTCATGGTGTTTGCTGGGATGATTTCAGTGGGGGCATTTACTGCAGCAGGCTCTCTTACATTTAACTGCTTTGCATCGTTAGAACAAGTCGTTCAACAATTAGTTCAATTAAAATCGATTCATGTTTATTTTGATAAATTCAATAGCTTAGATGAAGATTCGAATTTACAACAAGACAATAGTTCTCTGCAACAATCTTTATCATTACGAGATGTATCAGTTAGCGTAAATGGGAAAGTCATTGTACAACCCGTGACATTCACTATCGAAAAAGGGAAGAAATATGCGTTGTTAGGGGATAGCGGTACTGGGAAATCAACATTATTGAATTTCTTAGCTGGTCGAAATCACGAATTTACAGGTGAAGTAATCCTCGATGGGAAGCCTCTTTCTAAGGAACAAATAGTACAGCTACGCAATATTACTGCATACAATCCTCAGAAGAACCATGTTTTTAACGCTACAGTAAAAGATAATATTACGTTATGGGAAGATCGTCCGTTTGAGGAAGAATCTAGTCAAATGGGATTAAATCAATTTACGAATGCTCAGGAAGTTCTGAGTGAACATGGAACTAAGTTATCCGGAGGGCAACGACAACGATTAGCGCTGGCTAGAACGCTGCTTGAATCAGATAAGGTGTTGTTACTCGATGAAAGTACTGCGAATCTAGATTTGGAAAGTGCGCGAAGTATAGAGGCTCAACTCCTTCAAAATCCTAACCTAACCCTTGTGATTGTGACACATCATTTTTTTGAAGAACATCTTGATTTATTTGATGAAGTGATTTACTTAGGGAAGGAGAAATCATTATGAAGCAGAAGTTACTACAACATCCATCCAAAGTAATGATTCTTCTCGTATTAGTAATCATCAAGAGCCTTTTAACCGTGGCGAACATTGCGATTATTGCATTTGCCATTGACGGGTTAGTCGCATTAAACGCTTGGCAATTTGTAGGTGCGTTGGCAATCCGATTTGCCATGCAAGGAATATTATCGTATTCAGATTTCTTATTTTCTGTTCAACAAGAAAAATTCATTCAACTAGTTAATACGGAATTAAGGAAAGAAATCGCAGAAAAACTTCGTAAGGCGAATTATATGGAAATCACCAAACATGAATTTCCAGAGTATGTATCTTGGATGACAAACGATATGGAGAGAATCTCGTCATTGGGAATTCCGATGTTTTTCACGATAACAGAAAGTGTACTAACGGTGCTGTTATCAATAGGAGTTATCCTTACTTATCACTGGACTATCCTGTTATTCCTTGTGGTATTAATTAGCGGCCTTCTTTTGATTCCAAAATTATTCGAACCACATACGAAGAAAGTACTGGAAAGTTATTCTACAACACAAGAAAAATTTTCTTCGAATGTACAAAATTTACTAGAGGGATATTCCGTATTCTATGCATTAAATAAAATGGATACCTTTAAAAATCGCGTCCAATTTGAATCGGGCGCTGTTAAAGATTCTGTGGTTCGTTTGATTCGCGCATTCATGCTCTCTGGAATTGCTTCAGGAGCCGTGAATAGTTTAGGTCAATCATTGAGTGCTATTTTAGTCGGATATCTTGTAGTTAATGGAATTGTATCGATTGGGGTTATGGGAAGTATCGGTTCATTTACAGGAGTGCTTTTCGGCAAAGTCAGTCTAATCGCGCAAAATCTAGTACAGTATAAGTCTGTTCAAGTATATTTTGATAAATATGAATCCATTCTCCCTGATGAAATGCTACAAGAAGAACTGGAACTGAAGGACTCTCTAGTATTGAGTTCTGTAGAAGTAGCGGTCAACGGAAATAAAATTGTGAAACCAATTTCCTTTACGATTGAGAAAGGAAAGAAATATGCTTTAGTCGGGGATAGCGGAAGCGGAAAATCCACTTTATTACATTTCCTTGCAGGAGAAAACAATGACTATTCTGGAGAAGTCTTCTTAGATGGAAATGAACTAACGAAGGAACAAGTGGTTCAATTGCGTAGTGTTGTTCACTACAATCCGCAAAAGAATCATTTGTTTAACGCAACCGTTAGAGAGAACATTACTTTGTGGGATAACACCAAAGAAATCTCACTCCCTGATGAGCTCGGCATTCAACAATTCTGCCAATTGGATGATGCAGTTACCGAGCATGGCAGTCAATTATCTGGTGGCCAAAGACAGAGAATTTCTATAGCGAGAGCATTAACGCAACCAGATAAAATCCTTCTGTTTGATGAAAGTACGGCGAGCTTAGATATGGAGAGCGCTGCTCGTATTGAGAAAATGATTTTGTCAAATCCAGAACTAACCGTTATAATGGTGACACATCATTTTATCAAAGAGAATAGAACTCTTTTTGACCATGTGATTCAATTGGAGAACTAACTGTAAAGGAGTATCTAAATGAAAACCATGAAAGAACGTATGCTCTCAGGAGACTTATATATTCCGTCTCTCACAGAAGGGCTAAGAGACTTATCCATTAAAGGGAAAAAACTAGCGCAACAATACAATCGTTTGGACTTCGATGATTTCGAAGGAAGACGTACGCTATTAAAACAGTTATTCGGAAAAACAGGCGAGAAGATTTACATGGAGCAACCGGTCTATGTGGACTACGGAGTTCATACAACGATTGGCGAAGGATTCTATGCGAATTTTGACTGTACATTATTAGATGTAGCGCCGATTACGATTGGGGACAACTGCATGTTCGGGCCGCATGTATCGCTTGTGACGCCGGGACACCCAACCGATGCCGAAACGCGCAATGCGGGTCCAGAATTTGGAATGCCGATTACGATAGGCAATAGCGTATGGCTTGGGGCCAATGTGACGGTGAATCCGGGAGTGACGATTGGTGATAATACGGTCATCGGGTCTGGCTCTGTGGTAACAAAAGACATTCCAAGTAATGTGATTGCGGTTGGCAATCCATGCCGCGTTCTTCGTGACATTACCGAAGAAGAGAAGGCAAATTGGCGCCGAAAACACCAAGAACTATTAGACGAACTTGGAAAATAAAATAGGAAATGAAGAAGGTCACCCAAATAGGGTGACCTTTTCGTTTGATTTATTTTTCAGTACATTTAATAAAGCTTTCGCGTAATTGATTTTCTGGAAGGTTCTTTCCGATGAAGACCAATGTTGAGGAGCGTTTTGTATCTTTCAAGTCGCGACCTCTTGAGATATCAAAGCTCATTTGAACTCCTTGGAAGATGATTTGGTAATCTAATCCTTCCACGTTTAAGATGCCTTTGTAACGGTATAATTCTGGCCCGTAAATATAGACAAGCTCATTCAACCATTCGTTAATGTTTGCGAGAACTAAAGGTTTGTCAGTCTCGATGACGAATGAGTTAATACCGCTATGGTGGCTATGACTATGGTGATGATGATGTTCGTGCTCATGGTCGTGGTCATGATGTTCATGCTCATGGTTGTGATCGTGCTCGTGGTGGTCGTGATCATGATGGTGATGCTCGTGATCGTGGTCACCGTGTGCATGTGTATGGCCACATTCTTCGCAATATTCTTCTTCGGCATGTTCTTGCATTTCTAAGATTTTTTTCTCAGATGCGTAGAACAATTCAAGTCCGAACATGTCGCTCATATGAACAGGACGTGCGTCAAGGTCTTGGATTTCTGCAAAAGCATTGATGCTACGAACTTCGTTTACAACTTTAGCGTAGATCGTTTCATCTACTAAGCTATGTTTTGACATGAAAATTTTATCCGCGAACCCAACTTGTTTGGCTGGCTCCGGTTGATGCGCTGTTTGGTATAGGAAGTTTTTAGCATCCACAACGGTTAATACCGCATCTAGAATAAAGTGCTCGTTTAAGAATGGCACGTTAATAAAGGTTTGTGCAATTGGAGCTGGATCCGCAAGACCTGTTGTTTCAAATAACACGCGGTCTACTCGAATGCCGTTTTGTTCTTTCACCATTAAGATGGATTTCAACATATCGGCAATGTCTGTACGAAGCGTGCAGCAAAGGCAGCCGTTATCCATTTGATAGATTTCTTCTTCAACGTCAAGAACGAATTGATGGTCTACACCGATTTCACCGAATTCGTTAATGACAACAGCGATATGTTCGCCATGTTTTTCTTTTAAAACTTTGTTGATTAAAGTTGTTTTCCCAGCGCCAAGGAAGCCGCTGACGATTGTAACTGGAATTTTTTGTGACATATAGTTTCTCCCTCTCCTCAGATTTTTTCGTTTTCTTTTCGTAAATTAATTGTAGCACTCTCCTGAAAAAACTCAAAACAGACTGTTTTATCTTGTTTCACGATTACA
>CALIJD010000218.1 GCA_938017885.1 uncultured Granulicatella sp. | reverse complement strand
AGGAAACTCCGAATAAATATCCGAGAAAACCAGGACTTCCATTGAAGAAGCCTTTATAAACGAAAACCTCCTAGAAATTTTCTAGGAGGTTTCTTGTTTTAGATTAGATAGATAGTACTACGCATTAAATTTATTTAAGATACTTTCGATATTTTTGATGAGTACCGAAACAGAACCGTCTGGATTGTTGATGAATTCGACCATTTCCTTGTTTTCGTAGATTTCACTTGGAATGGTAATTTCGATTCCGTTGTCGAGTTTGAATTTTTGCTTGCTGTATTTGCGTTCGTATTTTGGCACGTTCGTTACGGCGATTTTTTCTGGAACGCGTTCTTCGGTGATGGCCAACTGTGCAGCTTCACGTGCGAGCGGTTTTTCCTCGAATACCTTGTCGAAGATGGCTGCGGCATCGATTTCGTCCTGTTCTTCAAGCTGGTGGAAGATGGCTTGTTGCGTCGTTGCCAGCGCTTTGTACGGTCCTCGTCGTGTTTTTTTGCGATATGAGTGACCGTTTTTTTGATTTCTTTGATTTGTTCTTTCGTTGTGACGGGCACCGTGATTTCTAAGAATTTTTCAGAGAAATAGGCCGTCTTTTGACCTTCGATTACCACTTTTTTCTCGATTAAGTGGTAGTTGCCGTTGGATAAATCTACGATGAACGCTTCCGAAGGTTTTTGCGTCGCGTTTGGTAAAATGGCGTGATTTTGCAAGATGGTATTGCTAACGGCTTCGCCTTCGTAGTCAACAAAGTGTGTGACTTTTGAACTGTAATCAAGACGAATCATTCCAAACAGTGTACCACCTGTATCGCTTGTTCCCGTAAAGAATAGGTAGTCTGCAGCTCCGATTTCTTCTGCTGGAGCAATAAGAGCAAAGAGCTTATCGGATAACTGTTGCGTCTTTTCTAAGAAGGAAATCCCTTCGTCTGCAAGATACCCAAGAAGCGGTTCGCTAGAAGCTAATTGACCGATATGCGGGTCGCCTTTTTTGATTTTATCCACGAGTTTTGTAATGTATTCAATGAGAAATGGATCGCCCAGTTGCAGTGGGGCCTGTGATAAGAGTAAGTTTCCTGAATTTTTATCTAAAATATGTAAAATGGCTTCGTTAATGAGCATGAAAGTGCTCCTTTCCTATTTCATTCGATAGAAAATATTATATAATAGAAAAATAGATTTGTAATGAGAAATGAGGAGAATCTGCCATGACGGTTTTGACGAAGATAGATACACCACTAGGAGTGATGATTGCTGCAAGTGATAAGGTGGCATTAACCGGGTTGTGGTTTGAAGGACAAAAATATGAGTGTGCCTTTGTGAAAAATCCAAAATGGGATAATTCTTTAGCACTTTGGGAACCTGTAAAAACATGGATTAATCAGTATTATCATGAGAAAACTCCAGGAACTCCTTTGTTTTCGATTGCTTATGAAGGAGGAACTCCTTTTCAACAAAGTGTTTGGAATACATTGCTAGAAATTCCGTTTGGAGAAGTATGGACTTATAATGAAGTTACTCACCGAGTCAGTGAGAAGATAGGTAGAAAAACCTCCCCTCGTGCCGTCGCAAACGCTATTGGGAAAAACCCAATTTCGCTTGTTGTTCCTTGTCATAGAGTCGTTGCGACAACAGGAAAATTAACAGGATTTGCGGGAGGATTGAATAGAAAAAGAACGCTTCTAGAGATGGAAGGACATCAAATACAAGGAGATACAGTGATCCATCATGAAGCTTAAAATAATGAAGGTAATCGTTTCAGCATTTACTGCTTTAATGATTGCACAAGCATTCAATTTATCGACCCCCTCTGCGGCTGCCATTATTGCGATTTTAAGTGTAATGGATACGAAGAAAATCTCTTTAGCGGCCACTAGTCAACGATTAGCTGCAGCCCTATTGGCACTTTTGGTGGGTGGAATCGTCTTTTGGGCTTTTGGTTTTGATGCGATGAGTTTTGGAATTTACTTATTATGTTATATTCCAATGGCTTATTTATTAAAAGTAGATATTGGAGTCGCACCAAGTACCGTTTTAGTCATTCATCTTTGGACGCAGCAACAATTAACGTTCTCTTTGTTTGTGAATGAAATGCTTCTTGTGACGATTGGAGCGGGAGTTGCCATTTTATTTAACTGGTACATGCCATCGTCCCGTGAACATATTATTGACATTCGTGAAGAAATTGAATCAAAAATGAGAGAAGTTCTATTGAAAATGTCTGGATTTTTATCCGTTGGAAATGGAAAAAATGATGGTGAAGTTCTTCAAATTGTGAAAGAAAAATTGAAAGCGGCTAGAGAATATGTTCGCTTAGAATCAGAGAACCATCTAACAAGTGAAATCACTTACGATGAACAGTACTTTGAAATGCGACGCGATCAAACAAAGTTATTAGAAATTATGGCGGTCAATTTAAATGAATTTCGCTGGGATGGGGAAGAAATGGCCATCTTGTCTGAAATGTTTAAACAGACGGCGGAGCAATTAGCAGAGCAGAACACAGCGAGTCAACTCATTGATGAGATTGAAGCTATGTTAGAACATTTTCGAGAAAGACCTTTGCCGCAAACAAGACGCGAATTTGAGAAAAGAGCGCAATTATATCAATTATTAAGAGACTTGAAACGATTCGTACAGCTGAAAGTCGATTTCTATCAAACTTATGGTGTGCATTATTTCAAGAGAAAAGAGAAGAGTAGAAATTCTTCCAAAAGCAATTAAGAAGGTTAGGAAATAATCCTATCTTTTATTTTCAAGAAGAAAAATGAATTTAATTCTTAAGAAGTCTTGGTTTTATCCGATAAAACTAGGGCTTTTTATGTTTGTTAATCAATATACTGAAGTGGAGAAGGAATGAGGGAGGAATTTATAGGGAGGTTATTTTATGGAAAAGAAAGAGTTGTCGGAAGTAGTTCACTTAGCTAAAGAAAATAATGAGGAGGCCATCACCGAGTTATTAAAGAGGTTTGAGCCTTTAATTGCCAGTATGAATCATCATTATTTCTTTCATGAGATGGATCAAGAAGATTTTGCTCAAGAAGCTAGAGTCAT
The DNA here is from genome assembly GCA_938017885.1 of uncultured Granulicatella sp. Taxonomy (GTDB): domain Bacteria; phylum Bacillota; class Bacilli; order Lactobacillales; family Aerococcaceae; genus Granulicatella. Next base: position 10,563 of record CALIJD010000218.1, on the reverse strand, counting down.
GATGTTACGAGCATTAGATAAATATAATGAAGACCATGCTGTTTCGTTTGCGGGTTATTATCAACGGTGCCTAAAAAACTTAGCAGTGGAGTGTTTGAGAAGGGAGCATCGACAAAGAGTAGTTCCTCATAATCTTCTAATCCACGGGGATAAAGGGGAGCTAGCGTTGATGTCAGCTTCCGTAGAATCTTGCGAGAAACAAGTATTTTTACATGAAGATGCGGAGGAATACTTCCATCACTTATCTCGCTTTGAAAGAGAAGTGTTTCTAGGGGTATTAGACGGGCAGACGTTTGAAGAGATGGCGGATCACTTCGATAAGTCGGTTACATCTGTCAAAGGGGCTCACAAACGGTGTAAGAAGAAATTCAAAGAACAAATTTGTAGAGGATAAAGAAATTTAACTTAAGACTACCAATCTTACGCTGTTTATAGTACAATAGCACATGGCGTTTTTTGCCAATGAGGTTCGAAACCATCCCTCAATAAAAAACTAGGAGGCAGTAACATGCAAAATAAAAAATCAAAATTGATTGTGATTAACGCAATCATCGCAGCGCTTTATGTGGTCGTTACATCGTTAACAGCATTTATGGCATTCGGAGATGTTCAATTTCGTATTGCGGAAATGTTGAACCACTTATTCGCTTTTGACAAAAAATACGGAATCGGTGTGGTTGCCGGGGTATTACTTGTCAACTCAGTCTTTATGTCAGCGTCTGGTCTAGGTTTGTATGACTTAGTATTCGGATTAGGACATACAATTGCTTCATTCGCTATCAGCGCACTTTTCTTCAAATCAGTGAAAGACGTTAAAACACGTATGTTTGTTTTAGCAGGTGTCTTCAGTGTGATGATTTTCTTAGTAGCGATTGAATTGAACTTAGCATTAGGTTTACCATTCTGGTTAAGCTACGCGCAAACATTCTTTGGTGAAATCGTCGTATTATTAGCGGGTATTCCGTTGATGACGGCATTGAACAAAGCCATCGATTTGAAAAAATTAATCAATGATTAATCAACAGACGTCTGGGCTCTATGCTTGGGCGTTTTTTGATTGCAAGAACTCACTATTTTATGTAGAGTTAAGAGGAGACCTAAAGGAGGAATACAAATGGAGTTATTAAGCATTCCAGTAGGACGTTTAGAAGAAAATGTCTACTTTTTAATTGATCAAAATAAAGAAACCGTGATTTTTGACCCAGGTGCACAAGCCGAGGATATTAAACAATTAATTAAAGAAGAAGGGTTGAAGCCAGTAGCGATTGTGTTGACACATGCCCACGGAGACCATATCGGAGCAGTAGATGCGCTTCGTGAAGAATACAATATTCCAATGTATATGAATGAGTTGGAAAAAGTATTTTTACACGATCCTGAATTGAACCGTTCATATTACTCTGGAGAAAATATTACCACTAAGCCAGCGGATGGTTATTTCCCTAAAGAAATGGGCAAATGGAAAGTTGGAAGTTTTGAACCGGAATTAGCGCATATTCCAGGGCATTCACCTGGTGGAACCATCTTTATTTTCAGAGAAAATGGATTTGTTATCGGTGGGGACGTGATGTTTAAAGGCAGTGTTGGACGTAGTGATTTCCCATACGGAAGCCATAAAGAATTAATGGAAGGCATCCACAAATACTTATTGCCATTACCTGCTGAAACAGTGATTTTCCCAGGACACGGGGAGCCAACAACGCTAAAAGATGAAATTGCGACAAACCCATTCTTAAATGGGGCAACAAGATAAGAGGCGAAATGATGATTTTTGATACGCATACGCATTTAAATGTATCTGCATTTAAAGGAGAAGAAGAAGAGGTCATCGCGCGTGCAAAAGAACTGGCAGTGACGCGCTTTGCGGTGGTGGGGTTTGATACGGACACGATTACGCGAAGTCTGGAGCTCAGTGAAGATTTCAAAGAAGTGGTTTCGATTATCGGATGGCATCCTACCGAAGCCTATCAATACAATAAAGAAATAGAAAGTTGGCTACAGGAACGTCTGACGCATCCGCAAGTGGTCGCGATGGGGGAAATGGGGTTGGATTACTATTGGAAAGATTCAACGCCCGAGGAACAAGACAAGGTGTTCCGTCGCCAAATCGCGATTGCCAAAGAAATGAAATTACCAATTGTGATTCACAACCGCGATGCGACAGAAGATTGCTACAAGATTCTAAAAGAAGAAGGTATTCAAGACATCGGGGGTATTATGCATAGTTATAATGGCGACGTGGAATATATGAAGCGTTTCTTGGACTTAGGCATGCATTTTTCCTTTAGCGGGGTGACGACGTTCAAAAATGCGCCACAAGTTCGAGAATGTGCAAAATTAGTCCCATTCGACCGTATGTTAGTGGAAACCGACGCACCGTATTTAGCCCCTGTGCCATACCGTGGAAAGAGAAACGAACCTGGCTATACGCGCTACGTGGTTGAAACGATTGCCAAAGAACGCGGCCTTGCTTGGGAAGAAGTGGCCCATCAAACAACACAAAATGCTATCAAGCTATTCCGCATGGAAGAAAGAGGCTTGCTATGAATCCAGTCATTGTCGTAGAAGGGCGAGACGATACAAGACGCTTGAGAGAAATCTATCCGAATATCGAAACGATTGAAACGAATGGCTCGGCGATTGACGAAGAAACGATTGCGCTCATTCAAAAGGCGCTGCAAACGCGTGGAGTGATTGTATTTACGGACCCTGATTTTCCTGGGACTCGTATTCGCAACATCATTCAAGAGCGCGTGCCTGGTGTGAAGCATGCCTTTATCGAACGTGCAGAAGCCGTCAGAAAAGACAATCATAAGAGCCTTGGGGTGGAACACGCGAGTACCGAAGCGATTCAGCGAGCACTTGAATCGGTGCATGAGATTTCAACAGCAACGGGAGAACCAGTGATTTCGCAGGCAACACTGATGGCGCTAGGGTTTATCGGACGACCAGATTCAGCAACAAGACGTCAAGCGGTGGCGGATTTTCTAAAAATTGGCCATACGAATGGAAAACAGTTCGCGAAAAGATTACAATTATTTGGTATTACAGAAGAACAATTAAGGGCGGCACTTGAGGCTGTCTTAGAAAATGAGGACAAACATGAATGAAATAAAGGATATTGCAACGCCGAAAAGAACGCGCGAGATTATGGAACGTCATGGGCTAACGGTAAAGAAGAGTCTAGGGCAAAACTTCCTAATTGAACCGAATATTTTAACGCGTATGCTAGAGGTGGCAGGAGTCGACAAAACGACAAACGTCATTGAAATCGGACCAGGGATTGGTGCGTTGACCGAACGTCTAGCAAGAGAAGCCAAACAAGTGCTGGCGTTTGAAATCGATGGCCGTTTGTTGCCAGTGCTCGATGAAACATTGGCCCTATACGATAATGTAACGGTGGTTCATAGCGACATCTTGGACGTTGACTTAGAGCAAGTCATCGGAGAGCATTTCGACATCAACGAGCCATTATTAGTCGTGGCCAACTTGCCGTACTATATTACAACGCCAATCATTATGAATTTATTGGAATCAAAATTACCAATCGATGGGTTTGCGATGATGATGCAAAAAGAAGTGGCGCAACGAATGACAGCTGAGCCAAATTCGAAGGCGTATGGATCACTGACGATTGCGATTCAATATTTCTGCGAAGCAAGCATTGGATTTATCGTGCCGAAGACGGTCTTCAATCCAGCTCCGAATGTGGATTCTGCGATTTTAGTATTGAAACGTCGCGAAAAACCACTTGTAGAAGTGAAAGACGAAGCGAAATTCTTCGCGCTCGTGAAAAACAGCTTCGTGCAACGACGTAAAACGCTATGGAATAATTTAGCAAAAGCTTATGTGGGAGAGGGTCACACAAAAGAAAGCTTAGCTGCTGCATTAGAATCTGCAGGCATCGACCCAACCAGACGTGCAGAAACACTGACGATTGAAGAGTTCGCACGCTTAAGTGATGCACTTTAGTGGCAGATACACTCTCAGGAGAAGAACAAGTTTAAAAAGATGATACCGAAGGAACTTACGGATTGGTTTATTACCGCGATGATAAACCAATCCATAAGAAATCATAGGTATCATCTTTCTTTTACACGAAAATCTATTAAAAAATATTTTAAATAGATATTGCATTTTATATCCCTCAGGAGTATAATCTACTTAAAGATAAATTTAAATAGAAAGAAGTTGAGGAGATGGCTGTTAATGAAGTAATGTCTGCTCTTTCGGACGAAACGCGCCGCCAAATTTTGGAAATCCTGCGCAAAGGGAAGACCAATACAGGTGATTTAGCGGAGTTAATTGGGATGACGCCGCAAGCTTTGTCTTATCATCTTAGAAAATTAAAACAAGCTGATTTAATCTACGAAACACGTTATAAAAATTTTATTTATTATGAATTGAATTTGACCGTACTGGACGAAGCAATTGTATGGATCAATCAAATTATTGGGGGAAAATAATATGGAACAAGTAAAACAATTTAAAAAATATGCCTATCTTGCATTAATGTTCGCACCACTCGTTGTGGCTCTAGTGGTGGTGTGGTTCTTACCGGAGACCATTGTTTCTAATTTCGACTTTTCTGGAAATGTTACCGGCACCGCCAATCGATTTACAATTTTAATTTATCCGGTGATTGTGGCCATTATTGGATTTATCATTCGTATTGCTAGCACTTCTCCTAAATTAACAGGAGGGAATGTGAAGACTGCTCGTTCTATTAGTTGGTTAGTTCTACTATTGCTGAACGTTGTTGCTTATTTCCAATTTTGGTTGTATTTAAATGGAGTGACGATTGGGACACAAATAGGACGTTTTTTGACATTCATCCTTGGGATTTTCTTTATCCTGATTGGAAATCTCTTTCCTAAGATTAAAGACAATACAAAATACTTTGGATTCCGTGCATCATGGCTAAAAAACAATGACGCAGCCTTCCGTAAAACGCAACGATTCTTTGGTTTTGCTTCTATTATTGCTGGAGTATTAATGATTTTAACAGCAATCATTATGGTAAATAATATTGCAATATTGGTAGCTACGATGATTCTAGTAGTGGTGGTAGCAGTAACTGGTGGATATTCTTACTACATTGCTAATACAGAGACAGAAGGGGAATAAAAATCATAAAACGTTCTATCAAATTTGGTAGAACGTTTTTTATTTTGTCCCCTAAGGAAAATCAGAAGAAGTTAACGAATGTCTTCATTAAAATCCGCGCTTTTTTTCGTTTAGCTCTTATCTGTGCTATAATAGAAAGGTACATATTGGTGGAAGAGAGGTTAACTTTATGCAAATAAATTGGAATAGTTTATTTTCATGGGGGAGTTTTCGCAATCTGATTGATATTTTGATTGTTTGGTACATTCTCTATAATATTTTAGTGATTATTAAAGGAACAAGGGCGATTCATTTAATGAAAGGAATTGCTGCAATTGCTGCAATGAAATTTATTAGTTTTTTCCTTGGGCTAACTACTTTAGACTGGATTATGAACTTCGTGATTCAGTGGGGGGTTGTGGCTGCCTTGATTGTGTTCCAACCAGAGATTCGTCGAGGATTAGAACATATTGGTCGTTCGAATTTCTTCTCGCGTAAATCTGAAAGTGCCAATGAAGCCGAAATCATGATTAATGAGTTAAATACCGCCATTCAATATATGGCAAAACGAAGAATAGGAGCTCTGATTTCGATTGAGCAAGGGAATTCTCTCGAAGAATTTATTAATACCGGCATTCCGATTCACTCTGAAATCTCTAATCAATTGATTACGAATATTTTTATTCCAAATACGCCATTACATGATGGGGCCATGATTATTCGTGATTATCATATTGCTGCAGCGGCCTGCTATTTACCACTGTCTGAGAATATGATGATTCCAAAAGAATTAGGAACACGTCACCGTGCTGCGATTGGACTAAGTGAAGTGAGCGATGCGATTACGATTATTATTTCCGAAGAAACTGGAAAGGTGAGTGTCGCGATTCGAGAAAAACTACATAGGGAACTTTCTTCTGAAGAATTAGTTCAAGTCTTGTCGCAATGTTTAGTGGTAGAAGGAGACGATGAGATGGATCCAGCAGTCGTTCGTTGGATACGTGCACTCTTTAAAGGGGGTCGTTCGAATGGCTAATTGGATGAATAAAAAATCATTTCTCATGTTGATGTCTTTAATTCTAAGTATCTTTCTATTTATTTTAGCTAAAGACTCTAATTCCGGATTGCGTTCCAGCACATTAAATCCACAATCAAGTTCAAACACGATTACAAATGTGCCAATTTATGTGGATATCAACAGTGAAGAATACTCAGTAACAGGCTTGCCAGACTCTGTTGCTTTACGTCTTGAAGGGCCAAGCAGTTTGATTTTAAGCACATCTAGCAATGGTTCGTACAAAGTGACTACGCCAAATTTAACAGAGTTAGGGGAAGGAAAGCATACGATTTCTCTTTCAGTGTCAGGACTTCCAACTGGAGTGACAGGTATTGTTTCACCAGAAAGTGTTGAAATTACCATCGAGAAGAAGAATACTAAAGAGTTTCCTGTTAATGTAACGGTCGATTCTTCAAGTATTGGCAATGGCTATCAAGTTGGAGATGGCTTGACCTCTCCGGGAACAGTTACAGTCAAAGCGGCGGATTCGATTTTAAATCAAGTAGAAAAAGTAGTCGCAAAAGTTACGATTCCTGAAGGGACAAAATCAGACTATACGACTACAGCACAACTACAAGCTTTGGATGCCACAGGAAAACCTGTTGCGGTGAAAATTGAGCCAGAACGTGTACAAGTTCGAGTGCCAATTTCTTCTAGCTCCAAAACAGTCCCTCTTGTCTTTACGACAACTGGTGGTACTTCACGTTATTCATATTCATTGAATTCTACTACTAAGCAAGTTACAATCTTAGGAGCTCAATCGATTTTAAATCAAATTACAGCTATTCCAGTAGTGGTAGATGTGAGCAACGTGACACAAACCACGAAAAAAACAGTAACATTAACACTACCATCTGGTGTCAATAGTATTACCCCAGAAGCAGTTGAGGTCACTATTACGGTGGTAGATCATGGTATTTTGGACTCACGAGAAACAACTAAAGAGTCCGAAACAACACAAGAGCAAACAACGACACAAGAACAGACAACACAAGCCAGATAAGGCTAAAGGAGAAATTTATGGGCAAATATTTTGGAACAGATGGTGTTCGTGGCGTAGCTAACGCAGAATTAACACCAGAATTAGCATTTAAACTAGGACGTTATGGCGGTTATGTATTATTACAACAAGCAGAAGGCAATGCACATCCACGCGTATTAGTGGGACGTGACACTCGTATTTCTGGTCAATTATTAGAGCATGCTTTAATTGCTGGATTACTCTCTGTTGGGATTGAAGTTATGCAACTTGGAGTGATTCCTACTCCAGGGGTAGCTTATTTAACACGAGTACAAGGCGCTGTAGCTGGGGTTATGATTTCAGCATCCCACAATCCTGCTCAAGATAACGGAATTAAGTTCTTTGGGGGAGATGGATTTAAACTAACAGATGAAACGGAAGCGCAAATCGAAGCATTATTAGATGCCGAAGAAGACACATTACCACGTCCTTCTACAGACGCATTAGGAACAGTAGATGAATACTTAGAAGGAACATTGAAATACAGCCAATTCCTACAAAATACGGTTGATTCTCTATCAGGGATGAAAGTTGCTTTAGACGGAGCAAATGGAGCAACAGCTTCAATGTTAACGCGTCTATTCGCAGACTTAGACACAGACTTCCACACAATGGGTGACAAACCAAACGGCGTGAACATTAACGATGGCGTTGGGTCAACACATCCAGAAGCCTTAGTGGAGTTCGTAAAAGAAACGGGAGCAGATATCGGTTTGAGTTTTGATGGGGATGGCGATCGCTGTATCGCAGTCGATGAAAATGGAACAATCGTTGATGGCGATAAAATCATGTTCATCCTTGGTAAACACTTCAAAAACCAAGGGACTTTAAGCAAAGATACGATCGTATCAACAGTTATGAGTAATTTAGGCTTCCATAAAGCGGTAGAAGCAGAAGGAATGGTTGCTCTTCAAACAGCAGTTGGTGACCGTTACGTGGTTGAAGAAATGCGTAAAAACAACTACAACTTTGGTGGGGAACAATCAGGACATATTATTATCCTTGATTTAAACACTACAGGCGACGGATTACTTTCAGGAATTCAATTAATGAATGTCATGAAACAAACTGGCAAATCATTAAGCGAATTAGCCAGTGAAGTACCAACATACCCACAAGAATTAGTAAACATTCGTGTGAGTGATAAAAATGGTGTAATGGAAGTTCCAGCGATTAAAGAAGTCATTGATGCTGTAGAGGCTGAGATGGATGGAAACGGACGTGTGCTTGTTCGCCCAAGTGGTACTGAGCCACTTGTTCGTGTCATGGTTGAAGCGCCAACAGATGAACTCGTTCATGATTACGTAACACGTATTGCCGACGTTGTTCGTAAAGAAGTTGGGATTGACTAATTTTAAATAAATGCGATTTGAAGGAGGGCTTTGAAAAAGGCTCTCTTTTTTTATTGGGGTAAACCACTTGATTTTAAAGGAAACAATTGATACAATGTAAAACGTAATAATTACGATTTAGAAAGAAGAGAAGAAAATGGCAAAGAAATCTAAAGTTGCAAAGTATGAAAAACAAAAAGCGCTCATCGAACGTTACGCTGAAGAACGTTATGCCCTAAAGCAAGCTGGTGATATTGATGGATTGAGAAAACTGCCTAAAAATTCAAATCCAAACCGCTTAAAGTTTCGTGATCAAACGGATGGCCGTCCAAGAGGATATATGCGTAAATTTGGCTTGTCACGTATCAAATTTAGAGAATTAGCGCATAAAGGATTAATTCCTGGTATTAAAAAAGCAAGTTGGTAAACTACGAGAGAAGTAATAGGAGGTGTATGTTATGAAACAAGATTTAGCAACGGCATATCGTCAAATGAAGAGCCCAAATATCAAAACAAGAAAGAGAGCATTGAAACTGATCCACGAAGCCAAACGCTCAAAGAAAAAATAACAGGGTAACTGGACTCACACTGTGGGTCTTTTTTCTATTTGAGGCTCGAACCGGTGCAACGTTACCGCTATTATAATTCAATCCGAAGGATTCTCCAAAACACAATTTGAGTGTCTTTGAACGCATTTTGGTTTCATGTTAGAATAGAACAGTAAAATAACCAAGGAGCTAAGAAAATGAGTACCCAATCTAAAACATGTAGCCAAACACGTGCGATTCAAGCGCGTAGAATTTTCCCATTTGATGTGAATATGCATAACACACTATTCGGAGGAAATTTAACGCGAATCATTGATGACTGTGCATCGATTACGGTCTCCCGTCATTGCCGTCGTCTTGCGGTAACGGCATCGGTGGACGCGATGAACTATTTAAAACCACTTCCATTAGGGCATTCTGTCTGTGTAGAAACGTATATCTCAGGAACAGGGAAGAAGAGTGTGGAAGTCTTCTGTAAGGTTGTCGGAGAAGATGTGTTAAACGGCGAACGCTATTTAGCTGCGACAAGCTTTTGGACATTTGTGGCACTTCCTCGTGAAGGAGAAACAGATTTTACGGTAGATGCCATCGTTCCAGAAACGGATGAAGAGAAATTTATCTGTAGTGGCTACGAAGAACGTCGTAAGGCACGTCTAGACCAACTAGGACGCCAAGAAGCATTAATGGATCATATTACCGTTGTCAAACCGTGGAACCTAGAAAATCACGAATCTTAAGCAAAACGTAAGAAACTTTCGAAGGATTTTTTAAGTTTGTCTGTTATAATGCAACTATCAATAGTTTAAGGAGTTCATTGTGGATACATCAAAAGCAATCGAATTAAATCGTAAAATTATACGAATCGTGACCGTTATCGGGATTATTTTAACCATTATTTTAGGATGGCTAGTCGCAAAAAATGATTATTTTGCACTTGATGGGCCTTTCCAACAAAGTGTGGCGAATTCGGGTTGGGTCGGTATTCTTATTTTTATTATTATTCAAATTACTCAAGTTGTATATCCGATTATTCCGGGAGGCTTAACCTGTGTCATCGGGCATATCGTATTTGGGCCTCTTTATGGCTGGATTTATAATTTTGTGGGGATCATGATTGGTTCTTGTATCAACTTCTGGTTAGCTCGTCGCTATGGGGAGACGTTGGCGAAGGCGTTCGTTGATGATGATACGTACAATAAATATATCGGTTATTTGGATAAAGGAAAGCATTTCGAGCGTTTCTTCTTTGGCGCAATGGTCCTTCCTGGCTTCCCAGATGATTTCCTATGTATGGTAGCAGGGCTCAGTCATATGACCTTTAAGAAATTTGTGGCCATATGTTTAATCGCAAAACCAGTCACATTATACGTTTATACACTGATTGCAGCAGAAGGAGTACAAGTTCTTTTTAAATGGATTCAAGGGTAGAGGTGTTTTGTGTGAAAAAAATAATGATTGGATTGGTTCGAGGATATCAAAAGTGGATTTCTCCATTATTTC
>CALIJD010000217.1 GCA_938017885.1 uncultured Granulicatella sp. | reverse complement strand
TTCACGATTGAACCTTCTTTAAAAGAAGCATTTTTGAAGATAATTTCGACTGATGTTTCAACTTATTTTAGATCGGTCATCGAAAAAGAAGTCGAAGGTCATCAAAAAAAAGTTGAAAACTGGCCGGATGCCATTAAAAATTTATTGCATGGACAATTTAAGGCATTCTCCGAGCAAGTATTTGGAACATTTAATTACCGAGGACGAAACTATCCTTATAAGATTTTGGACGTTATGTCCGTTGAAGAAGGCCAACCACTTGAAGTCATTGACTATGAAGATGGATTGGTTTATGTTAAAGTGATTGAGGAGCTCAATCCAGAAAAATTAGTATATGTAACTTTATAGAAAGAAGGAAATTTATCATGCCATTAACAATTATCATTATCGCTTTAGTATTAGTTTTATTAATTATCGCGTTCAAATCAATTCGTATCGTACAACAAGGACACAAAGCTGCTGTTCAATCATTCGGACGTTATGTTGGGGAATTAGGACCAGGGTTACACTTTGTAACACCAATCATTCGTAATATTGCATACGTTGTAGATATGCGTCAACGCTCATTAGATTTAGATCCACAAGAAATCATCACAAAAGACAACGTTAATTTAACAATTGATGCTTCAGCTAAATACCACGTAGATAATCTTGAAGAATACTTATATGGAAACACAAACCCAGAAGGATTATTACTTTTAGATATCCAAAACGAATTACGTGACATCATCGGTACAATGACGATGGCTGAAATTCTTGGTGGTACAAACAAAATCAACACTGACTTAAACCAACGTGTATTCGGTAAAACAGACTCTTACGGGGTTACAATCGACCGTGTTAACATTGGTGAAGTTATTCCTCCACAAAGCATCGTTGAAGCGATGAACAAACAAATCACTGCTGACCGTGAGCGTGATGCTGCGTTAATCGCTGCTGACGCTCGTCAAAAAACAGTTGAAATGGATACAAGAACTCAAAACAACAAATTATTAGCAGATGCTCGTGCTCATGCTGAAAAAATCGCAATTGACACTCAAGCAACTGTTGCTCAATTAACAGCCATCAACAACGCTTTAAATGAATCTAACTTAAATGCGGCTGCATTAGAATACTTAGCAATCGACGCTAAAAAAGCTCTTGCTGAAGGTCCAAACAATACAGTTGTATTGATGGATGGACAAAATAACGCAAAAATTGCTGAAAACATTGCTTCATTAGCATCAGGACGTAAAGTTTGGGACGAAGCAGGTAAATAATCATGAAACAACGAGCTAGCAAATCTTTCTTTAGATTGAAGTGGCTTGCCGTGTTGATTGTCAGTTTCTTCATGATGGGAACTTTCCAAAGTATTACTGTAAATACAGTATATGCAGAAACGACCTCAGATAATTCTAGTAAAATGGTGGGGTCGTATGAAACCACGGTTAATGTTCAGACAAACAAAAATTTTAATGAAACAATTACGGTTCCATTAAAGTTTAACAATCCTGATTATGATTCTGTGAAAGTACCTGTTCAACTCAACAATCTAAAAGAAGGAAACTATAAACTTCAATTTTTTGTATTCAGAGAAAATAAAAAATACAAAGTAGATGTCTTTCTCTTAAATAAAAATAATCTATCTATTCACCTTGAATTTATTGATATAGTGGATGGGAAAGTCGTTAAGCCATTCCAATATGATAGAGCAACGGATAAAAGAGATGTAGAGGAGATGACGACTGAAGCCGTAAATGCAAAAGAAAATCAGTCTAATCTGCAATCTTCGAATCAAAAGAAT
>CALIJD010000216.1 GCA_938017885.1 uncultured Granulicatella sp. | reverse complement strand
CGCTTTTTATTATTATTTCTGTACGATTAATCACACTACTCTTTTGGAGCTGAGTAAACTGAAATATGATTTCCCAAAATTTTAATCTGAACCGGAAGATCGTCTGATTGATCTCCATCGACGTCAGACTCTAATTTTGAATCCGATGAGATTTTTATATCTTTTGCTTTAATATATTCGATATTTTCATTTTCAACCACATCCCCTTTTAATATATTAGGAATGAGTGATAGTTTTGAAAAGATAGAAGCATCTTTAAGAATCAATATATTGGCATAACCATCTTTGTTTTCATCAAACATTTTCTTGTCGGCATAATAGTTAGACAATAGAACAAGTACTTGGCTAGCTTCACCATGATAGTTTCCGTTCTCAGTTTCAACATGAATTGTAAACACTTCATCTTTTATCATTGATTTCATCGTATTAATAGCATAGGCTAAAACCCCATATTTTGTCTTATCTTCAATCTCAACATTGTGAATGGCTTCTGGCAAGGATCCTACACTGAAAATATATCCAAAGTAATGACCGTTGGCTTTCCCAATATCAATTGCGTTGGTATTGTTGAAATCTAGTTCTTCTATTGCTTGATCAATATCTTGACTGATTTCTAGTAATTTTGTAATTAAATTACCTGTCCCACCTGGGATAATTCCTAGTTTAGGAATATATTCTTTTTCAGCTATTCCTGAAATCACTTCATTAACGGTACCGTCACCACCAAACACTACTACAGCTTCCACTTTTTCTTTAACGGCTTCTTCAGCAAAAATAGTTGCGTCTTTTGCTTTCTCGGTTATTCTAGTTTCAACAACATCAAAATATTCTCTCGCTTTGTTTTCAATTTTTTCTTTATAATCCAAAGCTTTTTCTCCACCAGAAGTTGGATTAATAATTAGCATTGCTTTTTTCATCCTAAACATCTCCCTATTCTTTTGTTCAAAATCATTTTAAACCTACTTTCGAATAACTTGCCTTATTAATATTCTAAGTATTTGTAATGCATTATAACATATGACAAAGTATTCCTTATCTTTTTTATCTTACTTTAATGATAATCAAAATCAATAAAAATAAGGCCGAGTAATTACCCGACCTTTTTATTTTGTACTAATTCAATGATTTTCAACACAACATTGCTTGCTTTTTGCATGCTTTCGAGGGTCACAAATTCGTATTGCCCATGAAGGTTCTCAGCTCCGGTAAATAAGTTTGGCGTTGGAATTCCTTTATAAGTAATAATACATCCATCTGTTCCTCCACGGAATGGTTGAATGTCTGGCGTAATGCCACATTCTTTATAAGCCTCAATTGCTACTTCAACCGAAGTCATATCGTCTTTTAGGATTTCATACATATTATAGTACTCATCGTAAATCGTGCATTCGATACGAGGCATATCATATGTTGCATTTTGTGCATCGACGATTGCTTGAAACTGCGCTTTTCTCTCTTCGAATTTCTCCATCGAGTGATCACGAATAATATATTCCAATTCAACCTTACCGATATCTCCTGATTGTTTCGATAGCATGAAGTATCCTTCGTACCCACTTGTACGTTCAGGCACTTCATCTACTGGCATGCGTGTAAATAGTTTTGCCGCTTCCGCCAAAGCATTTACCATGACATCTTTGGCTTGCCCTGGGTGAACACTAGTCCCGTGAATTGTCACCACTGCACGAGCCGCATTAAACGTTTCATATTCTAACTTTCCTACCACTCCACTATCTAAAGTATAGGCAAATTTTGCAGGCATACGCTGTGCTTTGAAACGATGTGCGCCCTTTCCGATTTCTTCGTCAGGCCCAAACGCTAACCAAATATCTCCATGCGGAATCTCTGGATGAGCCATTAAGTACAGGCACGCTTCTAATACCGAAACGAGGCCAGCCTTATCATCGGCTCCCAGCAGTGTTGTTCCATCTGTGGTAATTAACGTTTCACCGATATAATTTTTTAGGTTTGGAAACTCGCTAACCGTCATCACCAATTTTTTCTCAGCGTTTAGAACCACGTCTTCACCATTATAATTCTCGTGAATTTGTGGATTAATATTTTCAGCGTTGAAATCCGCGGTGTCGACGTGGGCGATAAACCCAATCGCTGGAACCGTACTTCCTTCTTCTAAGTTACTTGGGAGTAGTGCGACTAAGTAGCTATCCTCTGGATCGAGTTCTACTTTTGTAAAGCCATACCCCACTAATTCATCACGAAGCATTTCTAAAAATTCCCATTGACTCTTTGTCGTAGGGATGCTAATTGATTTCAAGTCACTACGCGTATTGATTTTCGCATATCGAATAAAACGTTCTAACATTGTAGGATACATGTTAATAAGAGTCATCTTCTTTCACTTGGTGGAACTCTAAGTCTGCAATGGTTTCACGACCGAACATTTCAATCGCCACTTTAATTTTTTGTTTTTCGTGGTCAAGTTCTACTACTTTACCGCTCATATCGTTGAAGGCACCTTCAGTGATGATTACGTAGTCTCCAACAGATACATGTAAATCAACTGGAGCATGTACTTTTTCACCGATACGTCCTAAGATTGCTTCTACTTCTTCTGGTAATAAAGGAGATGGTTTTGACCCCGCACCGTGCGAACCAACGAAACCTGTTACTCCAGGAGTGTTACGAACGACGTACCAAGCTTGGTCAGACATCACCATTTCAACTAATACATAACCAGGGAAAGTTTTTTCAACAGTTGTTTTTGTTTTACCGTCTTTTACTTCAACTTCCTCTTCTTCAGGAACGATGACACGAAAAATATTTTCTTCCATCCCCATGCTTTGGATACGTGATAAAAGATTTGATTTCACTTTGTTTTCATATCCTGAATAAGTGTGTAATACATACCATTCTTTTTCCATTAATACTCCTCCTTAAAGAATCAACCACATTTTTCCATATAAAAAAACCTTCAAGACGAAGGTTTTTTCAACTGCT
>CALIJD010000215.1 GCA_938017885.1 uncultured Granulicatella sp. | reverse complement strand
ATGTAGGTTTAGGTGAAGAAGTAATCCCAGCATTGGTAGAAGGACTAAAAAGTCATAAGAAGGTCTCTTTATCCGAACATGGGGATGTGACTCCAGAAGTTGCTTATGAGGTATATAAAACTGCTTTATAAATAGAATGTACTTTTTATTAGTCTTGAATGAAAGGAAGATTAAATGGCTAGTGAATTGATTGAAAGCAAACTTAAGAATCTTCCTGATTTGCCTGGTTGCTATATTATGAGAAATAGTAACGATGAGATTATCTATATTGGGAAGGCAAAGAATTTAAAAAATCGTGTTCGTTCTTATTTCAGAGGTGCGCATGATACTAAAACTGAAAAACTAGTTAGTGAAATCCACCATTTTGAGTATATTGTGACAAAGACAAATAAAGAATCTCTTTTACTCGAAATTAACCTGATAAAAAAATATCAACCGTACTACAATATTAAGTTGAAACAAGGGACGATGTATCCTTATTTGAAAATCACTTCAGAGAGGAATCCGCAACTAGTGATTTCTCACAAAGTTGAAAAAGATGGAGGAATCTATTTTGGACCTTACCCTAATGTAACTGCTGCTACATCTACCCAGCAACTGATTCAAAAAATCTATCCTTTAAGAAAATGTGGGAAGAATGAAACCAGAGCTTGTTTTTATTATCATTTAGGACAGTGCATCGGTTGTTGCGACCATGAAATTTCTGAGGAAGAGTACAAAACACAAATAAAAAAGATTCAACGTTTTTTAAATGGAGATGTAAAAACCATTAAAGATGATTTGAATCAAAGAATGTTAGAGGCCTCTGAACGCTTAGAATTTGAAAAAGCTATGGATTATCGTGATCAAATTCAATACATTGAAGCAACGGTTGAGAAGCAAAATATAATGAGTTCTGATTTTACGAATCGAGATGTATTTGCGTACTTTGTTGATCGAGGATGGATTTCAATTCAAGTCTTCTTATTAAGACAATCAACGATTATCAAAAGAGAAGCAGCGATGTTTCCTATTTATGATCAAATTGAAGATGAAGTTTTATCCTTTATTATCCAGTTTTATGAAGATCAAAATCATATTTTACCTAAAGAAATATTAGTTCCGGATGCTTTAGATATTGATTTACTATCTGAAACACTTGGTGTAAAAGCTGTATCCCCAAAAAGAGGATCTAAAAAAAGAATGTTAGACTTAGCGACTCAAAATAGTGAGATTTCTTTATTAGAGAAGTTTAGAAGAGAAGAGCAGAGTCAGTTAAAAACATTAGGTGCTTTAGATGAGTTATCGCAAGCTCTTGGACTTGAAAAGTTGTCGGTGATTGAGTCTTTTGACCATTCAAATATTCAAGGTACGAATCCTGTTTCTGCTATGGTTGTTTTTCGAGATGGAAAACCTGATCGGAAACATTATCGAAAATTTAAGGTGAAGACGGTCCTTGGAAGCCATGAGTTTGCGACGACGCAAGAAGTGATAAGAAGACGTTATTCAAGATTGCTAAGAGAAAAAGCTGACCTTCCCGACTTAATTTTAATGGATGGTGGAAAAATCCAAATGAAGGCTGCTATGGAAGTTCTTGAAGATGAACTAGGCTTAACTATTCCAGTTTGTGGGATGGTAAAAAATGATAAACATAAAACAGCTTCTTTAATTTATGGAGAAAAATTTACTCCTATCGAACTGGACCGAAAAGGACAAGCCTTTCAATTAATTCAAAGAGTACAAGAAGAAGTTCACCGATTTGCTATAACTTTTCATAGACAAGTTAGAAGCAAGAATACTTTCTCCTCAAAATTGGAGTTAATAGATGGAGTAGGACCGAAAACTAGAAAGAAACTTTTAGGTCATTTTAAAACTACTACCGCTATAAAAAATGCTAGCGTTGAGGAGTTACAGAAGATTGGTATCTCTGAAAAAGTTGCAAGTAATATAATAACAACGTTTCAGAATGAATAGAATAATAAGAGTAAATAACAAAAGATGAAACAGGTAAAATATCTGTTTCATTTTTTAGTTTTCTTTTCAAGACTTAATCTTTGTTTTTTTGGGGTGGATGTGCTATCTTTTTGATTGTTGAAAAATAAATAAAAGGTGGTTAAACCAATGAAAAAATGGATGAAAGCTGGTTTCGTTGCTGTGGCTACATTATTAGCAGCATGCGGAGCAAACACAACAAAAACACAAGAAACAACTGTATCAGTTTCAGATGCACAAGCAAACTGGGATAAAATAGTTGAATCTGGTGTCATTAAAGTATCAACGGCAGGTACTTTATATCCACAATCATTCCATAATGATAATAATGAACTAACTGGTTACGATGTGGAAATCATGAAGGAAGTTGCGAAGCGTTTAAACCTTAAAGTTGAATTTACGGAAATGGGTGTGGACGGAATGTTAACTGCTTTAGATAGTGGTATGACGGATATCGCCAACTATTCAATTGAAGAAGGTGCGAAAAACTTCGATGACTATTTACACACTACACCTCATAAATACTCATTTACATCAATGGTTGTTCGTGGAAGTGACAATTCAGGAATCCATTCATGGGCGGATGTAAAAGGTAAAAAAGCAGCAGGTGCAGCAAGTACAAACTACATGAAGATTGCTAAAAAGCTTGGTGCTGAATTAGTTGTTTATGACAACGTAACAAATGATGTATATATGTCTGATTTAGTAAACGGACGTACAGATGTAATTATCAACGATTACTACTTACAATCCATCGCGGTCGCTTTTGCTAAAGATAAATACGACATTAAGATTAACGAAGGTGTTTACGCAAACCCTTATAGCTCAAGCTTCTCAATTTCATTAAATAACACTGTATTACGTGATAAGTTCAATGAAGCGATGGATGCAATGAAGAAAGATGGAACATTGAAAAAAATATCTGAACAATTCTTCGCTGGTCAAGACGTAACAGAACCTAAAGAGTTCAAAACAGAAAAAATCGATATTTCAGATGTAGACTAATATGCTAAATAAAATATTCGATATTAGTGTTGCGATTAACAATTTTTGGTTTATCCTTAGTGGATTAGGATATACATTAGGGGTCGCATTAACAAGCTTCGTATTCGGAACGATTTTAGGGTTTATTCTCGTATTAATGAGGCGCTCCAGGTTCCGTTTTCTACGATGGATTACAATGTTTCATGTATCCTTTATGCGTGGAACTCCAACACTAGTATTTTTATTCTTACTATATTTTGGTTTACCATTCCTAAAAATAACGTTACCAGCATTAGTATGTGCGCTTCTTTGCTTTAGTATTGCGAGCAGTGCGTATATTTCTGAAGTATTGCGTTCGGCAATGGATGCAGTGGATAATGGCCAATGGGAAGCATCGATGTCTCTTGGAATGAGTTATCGTCAAACTTTACAAAAAGTAATCGTTCCTCAAGCGTTTCGAATTGCAATACCACCATTAAGTAATGTGTTACTGGATATGATTAAAGGATCATCTCTTGTTGCGATGATTTCACTACCAGATATTTTCCAAAATGCGAAAATTGTAGGTGGACGTGAACAAAACTATATGACGGTTTATATTTTAGTGGCAATTATTTACTGGATTATCTGTTTACTTTTTGAACAAGGGCAACGATATTTAGAAAAGAAAATGGCACTTTAATAGAAAATAGTACAGAGAACTGTGTAACAGCAGTTCTCTTTTTTATAGAAACGTTGAAACTATTTGAAGTATAGGCGTTTCTTCGTTAAAATAAATAGGACTCAAAAGAACAATGGTTATCGGAAAGGACACTTATGAATACAAAGACTATTTGGGACCAACATGGCTTCCACACATTAACACCGATACAAGAAAAAACACTGGAACTGATTAAAGAGGGGACAGATATCGTAGCCATCTCACCAACAGGGACTGGAAAAACATTAGCGTATATCGTTCCTATTTTGGAAAGAGTTAAAGCAGATAGGACACTCCAAGTTCTTATTGTGGCACCTTCACAAGAATTAGCCCAACAAATTGGAACAGTGATTAGAGAATGGAAATCGTCAGAAATCCGTGTACAAGTTTTAGCGGGTGGAGCAAACGTTAAACGACAAGTAGAGAAGTTAAAAGAAAAACCAGAAATTGTTGTCGGAACTCCTGGACGCTTACTCGAATTGTCTAAACTTCGTAAATTAAAGCTCCATCAAGTAGAACTGCTTGTATTAGATGAGGCTGATTATTTACTCGATACAGAGCAATTGAATAACACTAGAGAACTTCTAAAGAAGCTTCCTTCTGAAAGACAAGTGTTATGTTTCTCTGCGACAAAGAATAAAAATTTAGAAGAAGTGAATAAATGGATTAATATGCAACCGACTTTTGTTGAAGTTTCAGAGCGAAACGTTGAGCATTCTAATGTAATTCATGGATATATTGAATGTCCAACTAGAAAACGTGATGAAGTATTGAGAAAGTTAGCATTCTCAGAAAATGCAAAGCAAGCATTAGTTTTCGTTAATTCGATTGCAAATGCTGCGTTACTCGCAGAAAAGTTATCGTTTCACCAAGTCCCAGTTGCACTTTTATCAAGTGATGCTCATCAAACGGAACGTAAGAAAGTTATTGATTTATTTAAAAAAGGGCGGATTCCGTTCTTACTTAGTACCGATGTGGCACAGCGTGGTCTGGATATTGAAGATTTACCAATTGTGATTCATTATGATATTGCAGACTCTACGGAGCAATATACACATCGTTCTGGGCGTACAGGACGAATGGGGAAAGATGGTTTAGTTCTGAGTCTTGTGAACGACCGCGAACTAAGAGACTTGAAGAAAGTTGCTGGAAAACATCAACTGGTCCAGTTTGAATTATATGCAGGGCAGTTAAAACCAGTTACACAATTGAAGAAAAAAGAAGTAACTTCTAGGAAACCAACCCAGAAACGAAAGAAGGGGAATAAGAATGGAAATCATCGAGGATTTAAAAAGTCAAATTAGTTTCTTCGGATTTGAAATGACGGATGCTGATAGCTTAGTGGCTTTAGAAAAAGAAGAGCAAACCTTTGTACTCTTTTGGGCTAAAGATGGCTTCGTTCTGTTTGAAACTTCTAAAGAAGGTGTTTGGAGAGCAAATAGACCCATCGTTATCCCATCAAATCGTATTCAAAAAGTTTCTTTTGAGAAGAGAATCTTAGGAAATCCAAAACTAATATTGCATTTTTTAGAGAAAGAGGAGACTTTCATTGTACCGATGAAATGTAGATTTCATCAAAATCAAAAGACAGAAGTAAAAAAATTCATTAATACAATAGAAGGATTAAAAGGGTAGTTGTATGGATATCATTAGTTCACCTAAAAACGAAAAAATTAAGGAGCTTGTCAAACTTCAGACTGCAAAAGGTCGTAAGAAAGCAGGGATGTATCTTCTTGAAGGGGAACACCTTGTTGAAGAAGCGATTAAAGAAAGAGCTCAGATTAAGTTGATAGTGGTTACCAGTAATCGTCTTGAAGACTATGAAAATCTGTTAGCCCAAACAGATGTACAGTTGCTAGTTGTATCACAAGACGTCTTCCATAAATTATCAATGACAGAAACCACTCAAGAAATTTTAGCAGTTGTTGAAATTGTTAAGCAGGAGATGTTACCTCATAAAGGTCGTTTATTTGTGCTAGATTCGGTTCAAGATCCTGGTAATTTAGGAACGATTGTAAGAACGGCTGATGCTGCTGGATTTGATGCGGTTGTTTTAGGGACGGGGACGGTTGATTTATATAACGACAAAGTTCTTCGCTCCATGCAAGGAAGTCATTTTCATATTCCAGTTTTCCAAGCGAACTTACAAGAATACTTGCCAATACTCAAAGAGAAGGGTGTTCAAGTGGCTGTTACAGCATTGCATCGAAATTCAAAGGATTATTCAGTCTTACAAGGAGCAACAGATGTAGCTATCGTTGTTGGTAATGAAGGTCAAGGAGTCTCTAGTGATGTAATTGAAATAGCAGATGTCGTAGTGACGATTCCGATGTTTGGTAAAGCGGAATCACTAAACGTAGCAATTGCTTCAGCTTTATTAATGTATAAAACGAAGGAAACAAAGGAGTAACGAATGGATAATAGACCAAATCCAATGGGAAGAAAACGCCCCATTATTGAAACAGTTAAAACTATGACTATTATTTTCTTTGCATTAAGTACCATTGCAGCTTTATATAATTTTACCTTAGCAGTAAGAGTGTTGATCATGGCGGTGGTAATGTTGGTTATCTATACCTTCATGTTGTTTTCAAAAAAGCATAAACTAGAGGGTAAAGAAAAAGAAACCGAAGAGTCGGAATGAGGCTGTAAAATCGATTGACAGAATGTTCGTCTTTAGGTATAATAATTTAGTA
>CALIJD010000214.1 GCA_938017885.1 uncultured Granulicatella sp. | reverse complement strand
AAAATATCCAAGATTGATTAGTTTTCTATTGATTTTGCCCCGTTAAACACTTTACTTTTTTTATTAAATTAAAAAAACAGTTGAAGTAATGATACTTCAACTGTTTTTACTTAGTGTAATATTGATATTTTAATTTGTCCCCATACTCATAGTTTCTGGTAAGGTGCTGCCGCCGTCGATGACGATTTGGCTTCCTGTGAGATAGCTGGCTTCGTCACTTCCTAGGAAGGCGAAGAGTTCGCCGACTTCGAGTGGGTCGGCCAAGCGTTTCATTGGTACTCCTACTGCGATGTCTTGGATGGCACTTTCTGGGTTGACGGGGTTGGATTCAATCGCCATCTTTTCAACCATTGGGGTACGCGCATAGCCCAGTTGTGAGCAGTTTACACGGATGTGGCGGTCTGCGTATTCGACGGCTAAGCATTTGGTAAGTCCCACGAGTGCTGCTTTTGTCATGGCGTAGGCTGCTTCTCCGGCATCGGCTACGATATCCCCTGTGACAGATGACGCAATGACGATGCTACCACCGCCTTGTTCGAGCATATAAGGGATAACGGCCTGACACGTATTCCATACACCCTTAATATTCACATCGATATGGAAGTCGCGCATCTCGTCACTCATTTCTTCAAACGGAGCCAAGCGACAAACCCCAGCGTTGCAACAAGCCACATTCACTTCCCCAAAGGCGTCTTTTGCCTTCTTAGCTGCTTCTTTCATATGGTCTTTATTGGAGACGTCTCCGACATAAGTGACGATTTGGGCGCCGTAAGTTTCTCTTAATTCTTTTGCCGTTTCTTCGACTTCTGGTAATAAGTCGACAAGGCACATCTTCGCGCCGTATTTAGCATAGACCGTTGCGATTCCCTTTCCGAGTCCAACGGCTGCTCCAGTGATAATGGCTACTTTTCCTTCTAATTTTTTCATGATTCTCTCTCCCTTCTTTGAACTTTTCTACACCTCCAGTGTACTCGTTTGTGCTCTTTTTATCAATATGGCTTTTAGTTTCTTCGCTCTTTCTTAAAGGGATACTGGATTAATTTGTGAAAATAATTTATTTAAAGACTCACCCTCACTATAAGAAGCCCTTCTAAGATGGCGTTTCATCCCCTGTAACAAAAAAACACTTGTAAGATGACAAGTGTTCGTTCGTATAGATTCATTAGTCTATGATTCCTTTTTCATTCTTGCGTCGTTCTTTAAGAAGGTCACGCACTGAAATCAAGACGACAGCTCCTAATATCATTGCCATTCCGACAAAATCGATGGCGTAAAAATGCTCCTTCATAATGAGGAAGGCAAAGAAGACGGCAGAAATGGGCTCCACGGCCGCAATTAGACTTGATTTCACGGGACCGATATAGCTCGTCCCTTTTAGGAACATCGTATAAGAAATGACAGTACCAATAAGGATAATTCCCGTTAACGCAGCCAGAATATCGACACTATATTCCAGTTGAAGGGTCGTAAGTCCACTCATTGGGAAAAGAATGACTCCTGCAATCACCATCCCTACTCCAATCACTGTTAGACTTCCATACGTTTGAATGAGTTTAATCGGAAGCATGATATAGATCGCATAGGTAAATGCACTAAAGATGCCCCAAAAAAGCCCTAGTGGTGTGACGCTAAGTTGATTCCACTGACCATGTGTCGCAATCAAGAAGGTTCCTCCCATTGCAAGAACAATAGAAGTCACTTCGGACGCGGTCGGTGCCGTACGATTTTTCACACATAGATACACGAGAATAATGACCGGACAGAGATACTGCAAGACTGTTGCCGTTCCCGCATTACTCAAGGCAATCGCTTGTAAATACGAAAATTGATTTAAGAATAATCCTACAAAGGCAAACATAATGATTTTGACGTAATTGCTTTTCTCCTTAAAGAACGAGCTTAGCTGCTCGCGGTTGAAGAGAAAACTCATTAGTAGCAGTAGCGTCCCAGAGATAATGAGTCGTAAATCCGTCAAAGCAAGGACACCCATCCCGTGCGCCATCAAGTACTGACCACTCGCTCCACTCATCCCCCATGCAATCCCCGCAAAGAGCGTCATTAAGGTTCCTTTTAGAATCTTCTGTTTTGGTTGTTTTGTAATGTCTTTATGTTTCATAAATCCGATTATAGCATAAAAAAGAACGATTATTGCTGAAGGAAAAAGTAAATTTTTCGTGAATTTTGTTAATATAGTTTGAACTTCAAAAGAATTTTTGGTATAGTAAGAACGTTCATTTTTGAAAACAGGGAGGAAAATATGAAAAAAATTACAACACTTACTTTTATGACTGCAGCAATGTTTCTTTTATCTGCTCAAGCAGTCTACGCAGAAAATGCACCAGTTGAAACGACAGAAGCCACAACGATTGCTCTTGTAGAAAACGATGCAGACAACCACGAGAATGAAGCCGGAAAAGAATATTTCCCAAAAGAAGAGCCTTTTACTGGTTTTACTTCTAGAGATGGCGTGACGTATTATCACGTGAATAATGTTCCAATTACTTCTCAATGGAGAAAAATTGAAGAGAAATGGTACTATTTCAACGAAGAAGGCATCATGCAAAAAAGTGCAATCGTTGACGGTTATCTTCTCCAAGATACAGGAGAAATGGCACAAAACGACACTGTTAAAGTTGGAGAACATACTTTTTACGCAGATAAAAATGGAAGAATTGTTTATAACTCATTAGTGGAAACCGTTAATGAAGGGGAATTCCTGTACTTTAATGCTAAAGGTCATTTAGAACCAAATCCTGAAGCCTTTGGATACCTTGTTGGGGATAATGGCATCATCCGTAAAAATGCCTGGGTTGAAAAGGATGGCAAATGGTATTATGCCGATCATAATGGAAAGATGGTTCGTAATACTTGGCAAGGTGCCTACTATCTTAAAGAGAATGGCGAAATGGCCAAAAACGAATGGATTTATGACAAGAACTACTCTAGTTGGTACTATTTAGCAGAAAATGGTCATTACATTAGTGATAAATGGGAAAAAATCAATGGTTTATGGTATCACTTCCGCTCAGCTGGAGAACTGGACACGAATCAATGGGTCGGTTCTTACTACGTCAAAGGTAGTGGATCAATGGCCGCCAGTGAATGGCTATACGACAAAAACTATTCTAGCTGGTACTACTTTGACAGCAATGGATCCTACATCACTGATAAGTGGGAAAAAATCAATGGCAAATGGTATCACTTCCGTCGTGGTGGAGAATTAGATACGAACAAATGGATTGGTTCTTACTACGTCACTGCAGATGGCTCCATGAGAGAATAAATATACAGTTTCAAACCAACTATTCCGGTAGTTGGTTTTTTTATGTCCATTTTCCCATCAATCTCACTTTGAATTTTTTATGAACAAAATGTTAAAACATTGCACCCCTTCCCCCTTTTTGATACACTGATGACGTAAAAAAAGATTTAGGAGGAACCTATGAAAAAAGCAACAAAACTCACTTTTTTAACTGCTGCTCTTTCCCTTTTTCTTCCTCAGTTGGTATTAGCGGAGACTGTCACAGATACAACGACTACTCTTCCAACAACGAGTGAAGAAACAACTCAGCTAGCAACCACTCAGCAAGAAGAAACAACGACAGAGAAGACAACGGAGGCTCCCGTTGAACTTCCAACCGATGCTAAAAATGATATTTATTATTACAAGCCAGGGGAACGTCCACCTTATACGGGAATTTTGAGAGCTGATGGCAACATATACTATCATGAGAAGGACAAACCAGTTACTTCCACTTGGAAATGGGCGGAAAATCGTTACTTCTATTTTGGCGCGGATGGAAAAATGGTCAGAAATGGCCTCACACCAGACGGCTACTTGGTCGATAATGAAGGAATACTCGTAAAAGAAGGATGGGCATCTCTTGGTCAAAAATGGTACTACATCACTTCCGGAGGCAAAGCTGTTCGCAATTCTTGGAAGCAAATCGATGGGAAATGGTACATGTTCCATGCAGATGGCACGATGTATGCAAATGAATTCAACTGGAATTACTACCATAAAGCTAGTGGAGAATTGGCAAAAAATGAATGGATTTTCGATCCAACCTATAACAGCTGGTTCTATATCAAAGCCAATGGAACATACGCCCAAAATGAATGGAAAGGCGCCTACTACTTGAAGTCAGGTGGATACATGGCGAAGTCTGAATTCATTTATGATCCTTCCTACAAAGCGACTTATTACCTTGAAGACAGTGGTAAGTACGCTAGCAATCGTTGGCTTCACATTCAAAACAAATGGTATCATTTCCAAAATGCTGGTGA